>CAZSKV010000480.1:0-12292 GCA_964607495.1 uncultured candidatus Brocadiaceae bacterium | reverse complement strand
CACGTTGCTGGTCGAGGCCCACGTCCCGAACGAGGCCGGCCTGCTGCGCCCGGGCGCCTTCGCGCGCGCCTCGATCCTGATCAGCGAGGACGAACGCGCGGTCTGCATCCCCGAAGCTGCGCTGCTGACCTTCGCGGGCATCGAATCGGTCGTGCTCGTGAGTGACGGCAAGGCCAAGGAGCAGCGGGTGCGCACCGGCCGCCGGGCCGGTGGACAGATCGAGATCCTCGAGGGTCTGGCCGCGGACGCATTGCTCGCGGTGCCGCCCCAGGGACTCGCGACCGGGCAGCCGCTGATCCTCGAGTAGCCCATGCAGAAGCTCGCAGAAGTCAGCATCCGCCGGCCGATCTTCGCCTCGATGCTGATCCTCGCGCTGGTCGTGGTCGGCGCCCGCGCCTGGCTGAATCTCGGCATCGATCGCTTCCCGCCGGTCGACCTGCCGCAGGTCACGGTCCGCGTCGAGCTGCCCGGGGCCGCATCCGAGGAGACCGAGACCGAGATCGCGCACCGGATCGAGGACGTCGTCAACACGGTCGAGGGAATCATCGAGCTGCGTTCGATCGCGACGCAGGGCACGGCGATGGTCATCGCCACCTTCGACCTCGAGCGCGACATCGACGTCGCCGCGCAGGACGTGCGCGACCGTATCGCCCAGATCGTCAACCGGCTGCCGCGCGACGCCCGCGCGCCGGTGATCTCGAAGGTCGACGCCGACCGTTCGCCGATGCTGACGCTCGCGGTCACCGGGCCTCGCGACCTGCGCGAGCTCTCGGAGCTCGCCGACAAGAAGGTCAAGGTGCGGCTCGAGAAGGCTGCGGGCGTCGGCGAGGTCCGCCTCGTCGGCGCAGCGACGCGCGCGATCAACATCTGGGTCGATGCCGACCGTCTCGCGGCGTTCCAGCTCCCGATCCAGAACGTGCGCGCGGCCGTGCAGCGGCAGAACAGCGACGTCCCGGGTGGCAACGTGACGACCGAGCGGCAGGAGATGCCGTTGCGCACGCTCGGCCGGCTGACGACCGCCGCCCAGTTCGACGCCCTGGTGATCGGCTCGATCCAGGGTGCGCCGGTGCGCATCCGCGACATCGGCCGCGCCGAGGACGGCATGAAGGAGCAGCGCTCGTTCGCGCGCCTGGACGGCGTCCCGGCGGTCGTGCTCGAGTTCCGCCGGATCACGGGGGCCAACACGGTCGCGGTCATCGACGCGATCAAGGAACTGCTGCCGCGCGTGCAGGCCGAGATGCCGGCCGACGTGCAGCTGCGGGTCGTGCGCGACCAGTCGCGCTACATCGAGGCCGCCCTGCACGAGATCCACTGGCACCTGATCGCCGGCTCGATCCTCGCGTCGCTCGTGGTGCTGGGGTTCGTGCGCAGCTGGCGGGCGACGCTGATCGCGGCCGTCGCGATCCCGACCTCGGTGATCTCGACCTTCGGCGTGATGTGGGCGCTGGACTTCACGTTGAACGGGATCACGATGCTCGCACTCGTGCTGATGGTCGGCGTCGTGATCGACGACGCGATCGTCGTGCTCGAGAACATCTACCGCTTCGTCGAGGAGAAGGGCATGGACGCGTTCACGGCCGCGCGCGAAGCGACGCGCGAGATCGGCCTCGCGGTCCTGGCAACGACGCTGTCACTCGTCGTGATCTTCCTGCCGGTCTCGTTCATGTCGTCGGTGTCGGGCCGGTTCCTGTTCCAGTTCGGGATCACCGCGGCTGTGGCCGTGCTGATCAGCCTGCTGGTGTCGTTCACGCTCACCCCCGCGATGAGCGCGCGCATGCTCGTGAAGGGCGACGGCGGCGGCTTCGGCGCCGCCCGCTCGCGCCGCGGCTTCTACGGCCTCGTCGACCGCGCCTACTCCGCCTGCCTGCGCGGGGCGCTGCGCTGGCGTCTGCCCGTGCTCGTGCTGACCGCCCTGACGATCGCGAGCGCGATCCCGCTCTACGGGAAGGTGCGCCAGGACTACATCCCGAGCGACGTCGACGAGGCCGAGTTCGAGGTCCAGGTCAGCGGCCCGGAAGGGGCGAGCCTCGCGGCGATGATCCCGGCGATGGAGGCCGTCGAGCGCGAGGTCCGCCAGTGCCGCGGCGCCCACACGGTCCTGACCAACGTCGGCGGCTCGTTCTTCGGCGGGGTGAACCAGGGCAACGTCTATCTGCGGATCGCGCCGCACTCCGAGCGCCGCTTCTCGTTCGCGCGCCTGTGGAGGTGCACGCTCGCGGGCGATCCGCTCGGCGCGTTCCGCAGCAACTACACGCAGCGGGAGGTCGTGCAGGAGCTGCGCGGCCGGCTGCGCAAGCTGCGGCCGCTGCGCTGCTCCGTGCGCAACATGAGCTCGATCAACATCGGCGGTGGCAACTTCGAGATCGATTTCGCGCTGCGCGGGCCCGATCTCGAGGCGCTGGCCGCCTACGGCGAGAAGCTGCGCCAGCGCGCGAACGAGCTCGGCGGCATCGCCGATGCCGACATCACGCTGCGCCTCGACAAGCCCGAGCTGCGTGCGGTCATCGATCGCGAGCGCGCGGCCGACCTCGGCGTCGATCCGCAGGACATCGCCAGCGCCCTGCGTCTGATGGTCGGCGGTGACCAGGAGGTGTCGCGCTTCCACGATGCCGACACGAACGAGGACTACGACGTGCAGCTGCGCCTTGCGGAGCGTGATCGCATGCGCCCGGGCGACATCGCGACGCTCTTCGTGCCCCGGCGCGACGGCACGCTCGTGCGTCTCGACAACGTCGTGCGCCTGCAGACCGCGACCACGCCCTCGCGCATCGATCGCCTCGACCGCGAACGCGTCGTGTCGCTGCGCGCCTCGACCGCACCAGGCTTCGCGCTCGCCGACCGGCTCGCGGCCCTGCGCGGCGCCGTGCGCGAGATGAACCTGCCGCCGGCCTACACGACCAGCGTGTCGGGTCGCGGCCGCGAGCTCGAGAAGACGTTCTGGGAGTTCGGCTGGGCGTTCCTGCTCTCGGTCGTGTTCATGTACATGATCCTGGCCGCGCAGTTCGAGAGCCTGAAGCACCCCCTGGTGATCCTGCTCTCGCTGCCGATCACGGTGCCCTTCGCCCTGCTCTCGTTGTGGCTGACCAACGACACGCTGAACCTCTACTCGGCGCTCGGGATCCTGGTCCTGTTCGGCGTGGTCAAGAAGAACGCGATCCTGCAGATCGACCACATGAACCAGCTGCGCGCGCGCGGACTCGAGCTGCACGACGCGATCCTGCAGGCCAACCGGGACCGCTTGCGGCCGATCCTGATGACCACGCTGGCCTTCGTCGCCGGCATGCTGCCGCTCGCGATCGGCGCGGGGCCAGGGGCCGAAGAACGCCGCACGATCGCGATCGTGGTGATCGGCGGCCAGTCCCTGGCCCTGTTCCTCACGCTGCTGGCAACGCCGGTCGTCTACACGCTCTTTGCCGGAAAACGGCAGCCGACGTGAGCCTCCTGGTGAAGGGGTGGGCGGAACCCCTGCGCCGCGGCACAATCAGGCTCCCATGCGCACCGCCGACGAGTGGCTGAGTCCGTACGTCCCGACCGACGCCGATCCCTTCGACCGCGCCAAGGCAGCGCATCTCGGCCGGCGCGCGGGCTTCGGCTTCACCGACGCGGAGATCGAGCGCAGCATCCAGCAGGGGCCGCAGCGGACGCTCGACCTCCTGCTGCAGCCGGCGGAGGCGGGCCAGGAACGCTTCACCGCGCTCCTCGAGCAGATCGGCGGCGAGCTGCTCGACCTGTCGAAGGAGGAGGATCTGCAGGCCTGGTGGGTGTTCCGGATGCTGCACACACCCGATCCGCTGCGCGAGAAGCTGACGCTCTTCTGGCACGGACACTTCGCGACTTCGCTGCGCAAGGTCGAGCGCGCGGCGTTGATGCAGCGGCAGAACGAGACGCTGCGCACGCACGCGCTCGGCAGATTCGGCGAGCTGCTGCAGGCGCTCGCGAAGGACCCGGCGATGCTGATCTGGCTCGACAACCGCGTGAACCGCAAGGGCAAGCCGAACGAGAACTGGGCGCGCGAGCTGATGGAGCTCTTCACGCTCGGCGTCGGCAACTACAGCGAGCAGGACATCAAGGAGGTCGCGCGCGCGTTCACCGGCTGGACGGTGCGCGAGGACCAGTTCTTCTTCGACAAGGCCCAGCACGACGAGGGCAAGAAGACGATCCACGGCAAGGAGGGCGCGTTCGACGGTGGCGACGTGATCACGATCCTGCTCGAGCAGCCGGCCTGCGCGCGCTTCGTCGCCGGCAAGCTGTTCCGCTTCTTCGTCGCGCCGAAGGCGCCCGAAGGCGTGATCGAGACGCTCGCCGCGCGGCTGCAGCAGAGCGGATACGACCTCGCGGCCTGTGTCGAGACGATCCTGCGCAGCCGTGTGTTCTTCAGCGCGCAGGCCCGGCGCACGCGCATCAAGAGCCCGGTGGAGTTCGTGCTGGGCATCGTCAAGTCGCTCGAGCTGCGCGCCGACTGCCGCGGCCTCGCGCGGGCGACGCGCGAGCTCGGACAGGCGCTCTTCGCACCGCCGACGGTCAAGGGCTGGGACGGCGAGCGGATCTGGTTGTCGGCGCAGTGGCTCGTGAACCGCGCGAACATCGCGATGGGCGCGGCGGCGCTGCGGGGCGGCTGGGCCGAGAGCCGCTTCGAACCGCTGAAGCTGCTCGAACGCAAGCAGGCCGCTGGCAGCGCCGCCGACGTGCTCGAGTGCATCGCCGGCCTGCTGCTCGACGGCCGATTGCCTGCCGAGCTGCGGCCGTCCCTGCTCGAGTACCTGACCCAGAACGACGGCAAGCGGCCGTTGCCCTTCGATCCCAAGAACAAGAACCAGATCGATGCCAAGGCCCGTGGCCTCGCGCATCTGCTGATGACGACCCCCGAGTACCAGCTCGCCTGAAGGAGAGTGCCATGAACGAGACCCGACGTGAGTTCCTTGCCACCTCGGCCCAGGCGATGGCTGCCGGCGTGTGCTTCCCGCAGTTCTCCGGCAGCTCGTTGTGGCGGGCCGCGGCCGACGCGGCGCCGGGCGATCGTTGCCTGGTCGTCGTCGAGCTGGCCGGCGGCAACGACGGCCTCAACACGGTCGTGCCCTTCGCCGAGGACGCCTACCACAAGGCGCGGCCGACGCTGCGCATCGACGAGAAGCGCGCGCTCAAGCTCGACGACAGGCTCGGCCTGCATCCCGAGCTCGTGGGGCTCAAGAGCCTCTGGGACCAGGGGCTGCTCGCGATCGCGAACGGAGTCGGCTACCCGAGCCCGAACCGTTCGCACTTCGAGTCGATGGACATCTGGCACACGGGCGATCCCGCGGGCGGCGTGCGGCGGTCGGGCTGGCTCGGCCGCTACCTCGAAGCACGCGCGCGGCGCGAGCATGGCGAGCCGGCGGGCCTGCAGATCGGCGGCGAGCTCTCGCTCGCCATGCGCGCCGAGAACTACAACGTCCCGGCGCTCTCGGGGCTCGAGGCGCTGACGTTGCGCACCGATCCGCGTTCTGGCCAGGATGCGGCGCTCGAAGTGCAGACGATCAAGAAGCTCAACGAGGCGCCGCGGGCCGGCGAGAGCGACGCCGAACCCGATGCGCTCGCGTTCGCGCGCCGGGCGATGTCCGCGGCCGTCCAGGAAGGTGATCGCCTGCGCAAGCTCGCGGGCACCTACACACCCGGCGTGCAGTACGAGCAGGGGCTCGGCCAGCGCCTCGGCATGATCGCGCGCCTGATCGACGGCAACTTCCCGACGCGCGTGTTCTACACCTCGACCGGCGGCTACGACACGCACGCGGGCCAGGAGTTCGCGCACCCGAACCTGCATCGCACGCTGGGCCGCGCGCTGAGTGACTTCTTGAAGGACCTGCGCCTGCACGGCCACCTCGACCGGGTCACGGTGATGGCTTTCTCCGAGTTCGGCCGCCGCGTGCAGGAGAACGGCTCCCGCGGCACCGACCACGGCACCGCGGGGCCGGTGTTCGTCGCCGGCGGCAACGTGCGCCCGGGCATCCATTCGCCGCATCCGAGCCTGACCGACCTCGACCAGGGCGACCTGAAGTTCACGACCGACTTCCGGCGCATTTACGCCGCGCTGCTGGCCTGGCTGGGCGCCGAGCTGCCGGGCTTCGAACCGCTGCCCCTCCTGGGCGCCAGATTGATCTAAAAGTACCGCGTACTTTGTTATGGGGATCCGTTCCCGACTCAGCGGCGGCGGCGGACGACGGCCGTGAAGAATCCGTCCATCCCGTGGGCCTGCGGCAGCGGCCGGAAGCAGGTCCCCGTCGGATCGCTGAGCGGCAGCGCCCGCTCGTTGCCGAGGATCTCGGCGAGGCGGACGACCTCCAGCCCAGGGTCGGACTGCTGCAGCTCCGCGATCACATCCTCGTTCTCAGCCCGCAGCACCGAACAGGTCGCATAGATCAAGCGCGCACCGGGCCGCAGCGCGGCGGCGGCCTGCTTCGCAATCCGACGCTGGATCGCGCCGAGCACGAGCAGCTGCTCCTCGGGGCAACGCCAGCGCGCGTCGGGGTTGCGCCGCAGGACACCGAGTCCACTGCAGGGCACGTCACAGAGGATGCGATCGGCGGAACGCGCGAACTCCTGCACGTCCTCGGGCCAGGCCTCCTTGCCGACCCGGATCGGCCGCACGTTGGTGACGCCGGCGCGGCGGCCGCGGCGCTTGAGGTCCTGCAGCTTCTCGCTGTCGATGTCGGTCGCGACGATCTGCCCCCTGCTTTCCATCAGGGCCGCGAGCGCGAGCGTCTTTCCGCCGGCGCCGGCGCAGACGTCGAACACGCGGCCCCCGGGCGGGGGCGCCACGATCTCGGCGACGAGCTGGCTGGCCTCGTCCTGCTGTTCGAACCAGCCGTCGCGGTAGGGTCCTGACTGGAAGAGATTGAAGGGCGTGTCCAGGCGCAGCGCGGTCGCACACCAGCGCCCGGGCGTGCTCGCGACTCCCTCCTGCGCGAAGCGCGCGGCGAGTTCCTCGCGCGTGCACTTCAACGTGTTCGCGCGCACCGTCATCGGCGGCGGTGCGTTCTGCGCAACCGCGAAACCCTCGGCCTTGTCCCCGAGCTCCTTCAGGAACCGGTAGGCGATCCAGTCGGGCAGCGAGTGCCTGAGGCCGAAGCGCCGCACCTCGTTCGGCTCCTGCGCGAGCACCTCGTCGAGCCGTTGCACGCGCTGCCAGTCGAAGGTCCCGAGCTCCTTCGCCGCAGCCTCCGCGCCGAGCCGTCCCTGCTGGATCTCGGCCGCGAGATAGAGCGCGAGCGGATGCGCGTTCGCCATGCCGAGGCCGAACTCGAGCCGGCGGCGCATCCCGAGGATCCAGTAGAAACGGTCCTTGATCGCGACGCGCTCTTCGCGCGAGAGGTCGTGCTCCGCGGTGAACGCCTCCGCCACGAGGTCGCTCGCGAAGTCCGTGCGCACGTTGGCCCTGCCGAGCAGCAGCAGGACCTTCTCGCGGATGCGCTCTGGCCGCACGTCAGTCGAGCCAACCGTGCCGGTCGGGCGTCTCGCCGGTGAAGAGGCCGAAGAAATGCGTCTGCAGCGCCTTGGTGAGCGGCCCGCGCGTGCCGTCGCCCACCGGCAGCTTGTCGACCGACCGGATCGGTGTGATCTCGGCCGCGGTGCCGGCGTAGAACAGTTCGTCGGCGAGGTAGAGCATCTCGCGCGGAATCGGCTCCTCGCGCACCTCGATGCCGGCATCCCGGGCGAGCACCAGCACCGAGTCGCGCGTGATGCCGCCGAGCACCGAGGAGGCGAGCGGCGGCGTGCGAACGACACCGCCGTGCACCACGAACACGTTCTCGCCCGCACCCTCGCTCACGTGGCCAGTGGTGTCGAGCGCGATCGCCGCGTCGTAGCCGTCGCGTTTGGCTTCCATCACGACCTGGATCGACGACGCATAGTTCGCTGCGCACTTCGCGAGCGCCGGGATCGTGTTCGGTGCGACCCGCTGCCACGAGGACACGCAGGCCGTGACCCCGGAGACCTTGACGTCGGCGCCGAGGTGGCCCTGCCAGTCGATCGCGGCCACCGCGACCTCGATCGGCACGTCGGCGGCCGGCATCACGCCGATGCTGCCCGCGCCGCGGTAGACCAGCGGCCGGATGTACCCTGCGACCAGCTTGTTCGCCTGCACGACCTCGCGGCAGGCGGCCAGCAGCTGGTCCATCGTGTAGGGGATCTCCATCCGGTAGATCCGCGCCGAGTCGAAGAGCCGCCGCACGTGCGCCTGCAGCCGGAAGATCCGCGTGCCCAGGTGGGTCTTGTAGGCCCGGATCCCCTCGAACACCGCCGACCCGTAGTGCAGGGAGTGGGCAAGGACGTGCACCGTGGCTTGGGCCCACGGGACCAGTCTGCCGTTGTGCCAGATCAGCTCGGGCGTCTTCGCCATCCCGTGAAAGAAGGGGGTTCGGGGCAGATTGTCCATGTACTTGGCCGGGACCTGCCCCCCCCTGGAACCTCAAGATCGGGACGCCGGCGTAGCCGGAGCGCCGGTGCCCCCGCTGTTTCGTGCACAGGTTTTTTCATTAGCAAGTGCGGCAACCGCCGGCGCATGCTCCCAGCGATCCCAGAACCGAGCCCTGCATGCGGGTCCGAACGGTTCGGGATGCGGAGATCGAACCCATGAACCAACGCCTCTCGATGCTCCCTTCTCTGCTCCTCACCGCGATCGCGACCTCGGTCGCCCTCTCGGCCCAGGAGTCGAAGCCGACCGGACCGCAACCGGAGTCGCAACCGCAGAAGTCGACGGCCCCGGCCAAGAAGCTGCAGTGGGACGTCGGCGAGTACTCGCTCAAACTGGGCGGCTACATCAAGGTCGACCTCATCCACGACTTCGATGAGATCGGCTCGACGGACTCGTTCGACCCACGGACGATCCCGACCGACGACGAGTCGGACCCGGGGATGAACACGCGGATGCACGCGCGCCAGACGCGCCTGAACCTCGACGTGCGCGGCCCGACGGACGTGGGTCCAGTACGCCTCTACGTCGAAGGCGACTTCTTCGGCACCGGCAACGCGTTCCGGCTCCGCCACGCCTACGGGACCACCGGCGGCCTCCTCGCCGGCCAGACGTGGTCGACCTTCATGGACGAGGACGCGATGCCGGAGACGCTCGACTTCGAGTCGCCGATCGCCTTCCCGCTGATCCGCCAGGCGCTGATCCGCTACACGCACGAGTTCGAGGCAGGGAGCTACGCCGCGATCGCAGTCGAGGATCCGGCCTCGAACCTGGTGCCGCCGACCGGCGTGCCGGGAGAGATCGAGGAAGCCACGCCGGACCTGACTGGCCGCCTGCGCTGGAAGCACGGCCTCGGCCACACCCAGCTCGGGCTCTTCGCCGGCACTGCCCGCTTCGACCCCGACACGGCGCCAGCCGACACGACCTTCCTCTGGGGCCTGAACCTGTCGACGAAGCTCACGGTCTGCGAGCGCGACAAGATCTATGGTCAGATGACCTATGGACCTGGCGTCGGTCGTTACCGCGGTGGCGTCACTGCGATCTCGGATGCGAGCGGGGACCTGGAGGCAGTCACGGTCTTCGGTGCCATGCTCGGCTACGAACACCATTGGTCCGACAAGTTTCGCAGCACGGCGACCTACAGCTGGGGCAAGGGCGACCTCCCGACCGGCTCGCCGCCGGACACGAACGAGATCCTCGACTACCTGGCCACGAACCTGATCTGGCAGTACTCCGAGCGCACCTGGTTCGGCATCGAGTACCTGTACGGCTCGCGCGAGACCTACGACGACACGCGTGGCGAAGCCCATCGGGTCCAGATCTCCGTGCGCTTCGACTTCTGATCCACGGCCCGCACTCCGCCCCACCCCGGCTGCACCCTCAACTCATCCACACGATCCGCCTTGGAGATACTTTCATGACCGTTCCGGCCACTCCGCTCCGCATCGACCACCTCTTCTCGATCGTCGCTGCCCGCACCGATCGCTGGTGCACACTGAACAAGCGCGCCCGCACCTGGGCCGCCAGGGCCGCGGCGAAGAACGCGCGGGAAGTGCAGGCGGACTGTGCCGGCGCACTCGAGGACCTGCGCCTGCTCGAGGACTTCCACGCCTATCCGGGCCAGCGCCTGCTCGGCACCCTGACCGAGCGCATCCGCAGCGGCGACGCGATCGGCACGGCGCGGCTCGTGCAGCGCATCGCCACGGCGATGATGAACCGTAGCTATCGCCGCGATCCTGCCGAGTGGGATCTCGACGAGGAGCCGACCGGAACCGCACCGGCGATGCCGACCACGGGTGCCGACCCGGCCGGCCGGCCGTATTTCGAGGTGCTCGTGGTCACGCCGACGCCCACGCACAAGTGGCCGACCCACTGCGCGCAGATGCGGCGCCTGCGGCGGGCCCAGGACCAGTTCGTCTACGAACCGGTGCTCGTCGGCAACTTCGAGGACGCGGTGCTCGGGCTCCTGCTCAACGGCAGTGTGCAGTCGGTCGTGCTCTACGAGGGATTCCCCTACGCGACGTCCAAAGAGGCGCCGCTGCTGCGCGAGGTGCTGGCCCGCGCGCTCGACGTGAAGCCCGAGGACATGGTGCCGGGCGAGCTCGGCCTGCTGCTGGCGCGGGTGCTCAAGTCCCTGCGGCCCGAGGTCGACGTGATCCTGCTCGCCGATCGGCGGCCCGAGGATCTGGCCACCGAGGCCACGTCCGCCGGCATCCGCCGCGTCTTCTACGAGGTCGAGGAGCCGCTCGAGGTGCACCTCTCGATCCTGGCTGGCGTCGCCGAGCGCTTCGAGACGCCGTTCTTCGACAACCTCAAGCGCTACGCCCAGAAGCCGGTCGGCACCTTCCACGCCTTGCCGATCGCGCGTGGCAAGTCGGTGTTCCGCTCGGACTGGATCCGCGACATGGGTGAGTTCTACGGACCGACCCTGTTCCTGGCCGAATCGTCGGCGACCACCGGCGGCCTCGACAGCCTGCTCGAGCCGACCGGCAACATCAAGAAGGCCCAGGATGCCGCCGCGCGCGCCTTCGGCGCCGACCACGTGTTCTTCGTCACCAACGGCACGTCGACCTCCAACAAGATGGTCTACCAGGCACTCTGCCAGCCCGGCGACATCGTGATCGTCGACCGCAACTGCCACAAGTCGCACCACTACGGCTGTGTGCTCGCCGGGGCCCAGCCCTACTACGTCGAAGCGTTCCCGCTGACCGAGTACTCGATGTACGGCAGCGTGCCGCTGCGCTCGATCAAGCATGCACTGCTCGAGCTCAAGGCCGCCGGTCGGCTCGACCGCGTCCGGATGCTGGCGCTGACCAACGTCACCTTCGACGGGCACATGTACGACACCCAGCGCGTGATGGAGGAGTGCCTCGCGATCAAGCCCGACCTGATCTTCCTCTGGGACGAGGCGTGGTTCGGCTTCGCGCGCTGGTCGTGGATGTATCGGCGCCGCACCGCGATGGGTGCCCGCGCCAACCTGCAGCAGGCGTTCGCCGACCCGGCCTACCTGAAGCAGTACCTCGCGCAGGAGAAGGAACTCGGCAAGGACCTCGATCCGAAGGACAAGCGCCTGCTCACGCGGCGCCTGCTGCCGGATCCACGGCTCGTGCGCCTGCGCGTCTATCAGACCAACTCGACGCACAAGTCGATGTCGGCGCTGCGCCAGGGCTCGATGGTGCTGGTCGGCGACCAGGACTTCGCGAAACACCAGCAACCGTTCAAGGAGGCCGTGTTCACCCACGCCTCGACCTCGCCCAACCTGCAGATCATCGCCTCGCTCGACGTCGCCCGCCGGCAGATGGAGCTCGAGGGTTACGACCTGGTCACGCGCGCGATCTCGCTCGCCATCGAGGTGCGCCGGGACATCAACACCCATCCGCTGCTCTCGAAGTACTTCAGGGTGCTGACCCCCGCCGAGATGATCCCGGCCGAGTTCCGCAAGTCGGGCTTCACCGACTACCTGACGCCGGGCACCACCTGGGCCGACGTGCTGCGTTCGTTCCGCGAGGACGAGTTCGTGCTCGATCCGACGCGCCTCACGCTGGTGTGCGGGACGGCCGGCTACGACGGCACGCAGTTCAAGAACCTGCTCGCCGCGGAGTACGAGATCCAGCTCAACAAGACCTCGCGCAACTCGGTGCTGCTGCAGACCAACATCAACAACACCCGCAGCGACATCGCGAACCTGCTCGGGGTCCTGGTCGAGATCGCGAAGGGCATCGAGCAGCGGCTCGCGAGCGGCGGTGAATCCGCGCGCACGGCCTTCGCCGCCCGGGTCAAGGCGCTGACCCAGGACGTGCCCGAGCTGCCCACCTTGAGCGGCTTCCACGACCGGTTCCGCGAGGACCCGGC
>CAZSKV010000479.1:0-12342 GCA_964607495.1 uncultured candidatus Brocadiaceae bacterium | reverse complement strand
CGTCGTGAAGGTCGTGGCCGGCCGCGATCGCCGGGCGCTCTACTTCAGCCGCTCGCCGATCCCGTACCTCAAGCGCACCGACGCCGGCGTCGGCGTCCTGCGCCACATCGGCGTCTACGCCTTCACGCGCGACGCGTTGCTGCGCGTCCCGGATCTGCCGTCGTCCGGGCTCGACGAGGCCGAAGGCCTCGAACAGCTGCGCTTCCTCGAGAACGGCCTCGCGATGCGCGTCCTGCTCGCGCACGGCGAACCATGGGGTATCGAGACCCGGGCCGACTACGATGCCTTCCTGCAGCGGCAGCGACACAACCGGAACGGACGAACATGACCAAGTACATCTTCGTGACCGGCGGCGTCGTGAGCTCCCTGGGCAAGGGGCTCACTTCCGCCTCGATCGGCTGGATCCTCGAGCGCCTCGGCTTCAAGGTCTCGATGCAGAAGCTCGATCCGTACATCAACGTCGACCCGGGCACGATGTCGCCGTTCCAGCACGGCGAGGTCTACGTGACCGACGACGGCACCGAGGCCGATCTCGATCTCGGGCACTACGAGCGGTTCACGCACGCGCGCATCGACAAGGACTCCAACTACACGACCGGCAAGATCTACCGCTCGGTCATCCAGAAGGAGCGCCGCGGCGACTATCTCGGCCACACCGTCCAGGTGATCCCGCACATCACCGACGAGATCAAGGCCGCGATCAAGAAGGGCGCGTCGTCGAACCCCGACTTTGCGATCACCGAGATCGGGGGGACGGTCGGCGACATCGAGAGCCTGCCGTTCGTCGAGGCGATCCGGCAGTTCAACCTCGACCAGGGCCCCAACCAGTGCCTGTTCATCCACCTGACCCTGCTGCCGTACCTGCGCGCGTCGGGGGAGCTGAAGACCAAGCCCACGCAGCAGTCGGTCGGCAAGCTGCGGGAGATCGGCATCCAGCCGCAGATCCTGATCTGCCGCACCGAGAAGCCGATGACGCGCGAGATGGCCGAGAAGATCGCCCTGTTCTGCAACGTGCGGAAGGAAGCGGTCATCGAGGAACGCGACGTCGAGTTCTCGATCTACGAAGTGCCGATCGACCTGATGCAGGCCGGGCTCCACCGCCAGATCCTCGCCAACCTCGGACTCGAGGCGAGGCGCGAACCCGACGTCTCCGACTGGATGCAGATGCTCGAGGTGATCAAGCACCCCGAACACACGGTCGACATCGCCGTCGCCGGCAAGTACATCGAGCTGCACGACGCCTACAAGTCGATCTACGAGTCGCTGCACCACGCCGGGATCGCGCACGCCTGCAAGGTCCAGATCCACAAGGTCTCGGCCGAACTCGTCGCCGACCAGGGAGCCGAGAAGCTGCTCGCCAACGTCGACGGGATCCTGGTGCCGGGCGGGTTCGGGGAACGCGGCTTCGAGGGCAAGATCGAGGCGGCGCGGTTCGCGCGCGTCCGGGGCCTGCCGTTCTTCGGGATCTGCTACGGCATGCAGGCGGCCGTCGTCGAGTACGCGCGCAACATGCTCGGGATCCGCGACGCCACCACCGCCGAGTACTCGCCGAACGCCGCTCACCCCCTGATCTGCCTGATGGAGGAGCAGAAGGCGATCCACGACCTCGGGGGCACGATGCGCCTGGGCGCCTTCGACTGCACGCTGACCCCCGGCACCCTCTCCCACCGCGCGTATGGGACGCTCGAGGTCAGCGAACGCCACCGGCACCGCTTCGAGCTCAACAACGCCTACCGCGCCCAGCTCGCGGAGGCCGGCATGGTCATGGCCGGCGTCAACCGGCGCCTGGACCTGGTCGAGATCGTCGAGCACAAGGACCACCCCTGGTTCGTGGGGGTGCAATACCACCCCGAGTTCAAGACCCGGCCGGGCCAACCGCACCCGCTGTTCCGCGATTTCATCGGTGCCGCGATCGAGCACCGCCTCGGGGCCAGGGTTTCCGCGTCGGTTCGCTGAGTCGCGATCGCGACGAGGGGCCACTCCCACCCGGGAGCGCTGGGGACTAGGATTGCCGGGCCTGCCTGTCCCGAAGGCCTTTCGCCATCCACCATGCAACTCCGCACGCTGCTCGTTTCCCTCTCTCTGCCAACCCTGGCCCTGGCGCAGACTGCGCCCGCGTACATCTCCCCCAAGATCGCCGCGACCGGTCTCGGCAACTCGAACAACAACATCCCGTTCAGCTGGACGCCGACCGGCTACCAGCAGGTCCACAGCAAGAGCTCGTTCAACAACCAGTCACCGGCCCCGTTCACGACCATGCGGATGCGCATGGGCAACGGCTTCACCAACTTCGCGGGCAAGACGATCGACGTCGAGCTGTTCCATGCGAGCAGCCCGAACGACGCCGCCTCCGCGAGCTCGCTCTTCGCGAGCAACGTGGTCACGGGCACCGAGGTCAACACCCTGGTGCGCAAGCAGGTCAACCTGCCGACCGTCCCCAACAACGACTGGGTGATCGCCTTCCCGTTCGACAACCTCTACGTCTGGCCGGCGACACACCTGTCCTGGCGCGCGAACGTCTACGGCAACAGCAACGGCAACGCGATCTTCACCTACCCGCTCGATGCGTGGTGGAACATCGGCAGCTACTCGACGATCGGCACCGGTTGCATCGCGACGGGTGGCAGCAAGGCGGCGACCTTGACCGCGACGATCTGGAGCCCTGGCGTCCAGAGCACGTTCACGGCGAACTCCCAGACCACGGTGTCCGGGCCGGCGCTGCTCACGCTCGGCGGCAGCACGACGACCTGGGGCAGCATCCCGCTGCCGTTCAGCTTGACGGCGCTCAATGCCCCCGGCTGCAGTGTCTACAACGACATCGCCGCGAGCCTGGCCGGCGTGACCAACGCCTCCGGCACCGCGGCCTTCCAGCTGCTCATCCCGAACAACCCGGCGCTCGAGGGCGCGGTGTTCTACACGCAGGGCATCTTCATCGATGCGAGCTTCAACGGTCTCGGCCTGATCACGTCGAACAGCACGTCCAACAAGATCGGCGCTTCCCCGAACGTCTCGCGCATCTACGCCATCGGTTCGCCGGGCGGAACCGGCGGGACCCTCGGCACGCACTTCGGCATGGCGGTCGGGTTCAACTGAACCTTTCCGCCCACCTTCCACGTCCCACCCACCGCTCCCCGCACTCGAGGAAATCCATGCCTACGCCACGTCTCCTGGTCTGTCTCGCGCTGCCTGCCCTTGCGCTCGCGCAGAGTCCCCCCACCCACATCTCGCCGCTCGGAGCCGCCAGCGGCCTCGGCGGGACCAACAACAACATCCCGTTCAGCTGGTCGCCGACCGGCTACCAGCAGGTCCACAGCAAGCAGTCGTTCAGCAACCAGACGCCGACGCCGTTCACGCGGATGCGGATGCGGATGGCCAGCGGGTTCGTGAACTACGCAGGCAAGACGATCGACGTCGAGCTCTTCCACGGCGCCAGCCCGAACGACGCGGTGAGCGCCAGCTCGGTGTTCGCGAGCAACATCGTGACCGGCAGCGAGGTGAACACCCTCGTGCGCAAGCAGGTCAACCTGCCGACGGTCCCCAACAACGACTGGGCGATCACCTTCCCGTTCGACAACATCTACGTGTGGACCGGCACGCACCTCGAATGGCGCGCCAACGTCTACGGCAACAGCAACGGCAACCAGATCTTCACCTACCCCCTCGACGCCTGGTCCTCGAGCGGCGCGGCGAGCAACCTGGGCACCGGTTGCATCGCCGCCGGCGCGACCGCCGCGGCCAGCCTGACCTCGGGAACCGCCTCGCTCGGCGGCACCATGACCTTCACCGCCACCTCGGGCGTCGCCACGGTGTCCCCGCTGCTCCTGACACTCGGTGACAGCTCCACGCTCTGGGGCGCGATCCCGCTGCCCTTCGACCTGACCGGGTTGAACGCGCCCGGCTGCAGGATCTTCAACAACATCCTCGCCACGATCCCGAGCGCGACCAACAGCTCGGGTTCGGCCTCGATCCCGCTCGCCATCCCGAACCTCCCCGGCCTCGGTGGCGCGACCTTCCTCGCGCAGGCTGTGATCGTGGACGGGACCTTCAACGGCCTCGGCCTGATCACGAGCAACTCGCGCTCGTTGAAGATCGCCGGCGGCCCGGACATCACGCGCATCTACGCGATCGGCTCCCCGGGCGGCGGCTCGGGCACCATCGGCGTGAACTACGGCATGGCGGTCGGTTTCAACTGATCCGCCGTTTTCCCTTCCTTCGCTCTCCCTGCCCCGCGCCGGCTCGCTCGAGTCCGGCGCACAGTCCGTGCAACCCTCAGCAAGCAAGAACCCAACAACCATGAAGAAGTCCCGTCTCCTGATCTGCCTCGCCCTCCCGACCATCGCGCTGGCCCAGACCGCCCCCACCCACATCTCCCCGGTCGGAGCCGCCAGCGGCCTTGGCAACTCCAACAACAACATCCCGTTCAGCTGGACGCCCTGCAGCTACCAGCAGGTCCACAGCAAGAACGCGTTCAGCAACCCGGCGCCGACTCCGTTCACCAAGATGAGCATGCGGATGGCCAGCGGGTTCGCGAACTACGCGGGCAAGACGATCGACGTCGAGCTCTACCACGCCACGAGCCCGAACGACGCGACCACGGCGAGCGCCACGTTCGCGAGCAACGTCGTGACCGGGTCCGAGGTCAACACCCTGGTCCGCAAGATGGTGAACCTGCCGACCGTGCCGGACAACAGCTGGGCGGTCGTGTTCCCGTTCGACAACATGTACGTGTGGCCGGGCTCGCACCTGTCCTGGCGCGCCAACGTCTACGGCAACAGCAACGGCAACGCGATCTTCACCTACCCGCTCGACGCCTGGACGACCGGGACCACGGTCACGACGGTCGGGACCGGCTGCACGGCCGCCGGCGGCGCTGGGGCGACCACGATCTCGGCCACGGTGCCGGTCCTCGGCACCAACTGCAACTTCACGATCAACTCGCGCGTTGCGCTCGTGACCCCCTGCCTCCTGACGTTGGGCACCAGCACGACGACCTGGGGCGCGTTGGCGCTGCCCTTCGACCTGACCTCGTTCGGTGCCACCGGCTGCAAGGTCTACAACGACATCGCGGCCACGATCCCGAGCGCGACGAGCGCCACGGGCGCAGCGACGATCCCGCTGCCGATCCCGAACAACCCGCTGTTGGTCGGCGCGACGTTCTATGCGCAGGGTGCGTTCGTCGACGCGTCGTTCAACGCGCTCGGCATCGTCACCACCGCAGGGCGCGGGCAGAAGATCACCACGACCCCCGGTTTGACCCGCATCTACGGGCTCGCGACCCCGCCGGTGTCCAGCGGCACACTTGGTCTGAACTACGGCATGGCGGTCGGCTTCAACTGATCTCCTGACTCGACACGCAACGGCGGGCCGTCCCCGGACGGCCCGCCGTTTTCGTTTTCCGGGCTGCTACTTTGACGCCGTGGACCCGGCATGGACAAGGCACAGCGGCTCTATCTCTGGCTGACGGCGGTCTTCGTGACCTGCCTGCTCGTCGCCGACACGACCGGTGGCAAGCTCTTCGCGTTCGAGCTCGCGGGCATCCGGGTGCGCCACTCGGTCGGACAACTCTCGTTCCCGATCACCTTCCTGCTGACCGACGTCCTCAACGAGTTCTACGGGGCCAAGGGCGCGCGTCGTGCGACCTTCGTCGGCTTCGGCATGGTCGTGCTCGCATTCGGACTCTACGCCGCAGGCAACGCGCTGCCGGTGGCCGCCGATTCGTTCGTGCCGCAGGCGGCCTTCGCGCAGGTCTTCGGCCTGTCGCAGCAGCTGATCGTCGCCTCGTTGAGCGCCTATCTGGTCGGGCAGCTGCTGGACATCGCGCTCTTCGCGCGCCTCAAGCGCTGGTCGCACGGCCGCCACGTCTGGTTGCGCGCGACCGGCAGCACGGCGGTCTCGCAGGCCGTCGACACGCTGATCGTGACGCTGATCCTGACCGCTGGCCAGCGCAGACCCGGCGGCGAACTCTGGACGCTGGCCGAGAAGCTCGACCTCGCGCTGACCGGATACTGGCTGAAGCTCGCGATCGCGGTCGCCCTGACGCCGTGCATCTACTTGTTGCGTTGGACGATCCGCACGAAGCTCGGCGTGCAGCCGCTTCCGGCCTAGGCACTCAGCCGCGGCCTGCCGCCGCCAGGACGCGACCGAGCGCGGCCGCGACCTCCTTGGCCGGGATCGCGCGCAGACAGCGTGGCCCACGCCGCGCGAGTTCCCAGATCGGCTCGTCCGGACACGCGAAGAACCGGCCGGTGCAGGCCTGGTGCTCCGCGTCGTGCACGACCACGCCCGGCGCCCGCAGATACGCCGCCGGCCACGGCCAGAACGCGCCGAGCGTGTTGTTCGGCGTGACCACGACCGTCGGCACGCCGAGCGCGGCGGCGGCGTGCGCGAGACCGGAGTCGAGGCCGAGGAAGGCGCGTGCCTGCGCGATCACGCCGAAGGTCGCGGGCAGCGGCGCCTGACCGCAGAGGTTCACGAGCTGGTCCAGACCCAGCGCGGCGACCGCGTCGCGTTCTGCCGCCGTGCCGAGTACCACGAAGACCGTCTCCGGCCTCTTGCGCACGACCTCGGCGAAGCGCGCGAGCGGGTAGGTCTTGCGCGGCCGAGAACTTGTCAGCTGGCATGCGACGTAGCCACCCGGGGTCAGCCGGTGCTGGGCCAGGAGACCGGCGACGTCGCCCGGCTCGAGGGTCGGGGCGAAGGGCTCGGCCGGCGCGCGCGCCCCGAGGGTCTTGCCGACCGCCGCGAGGTAGTGGCGCTCGTGCTCGAGCACATGGCCACCTCCGGCTCGCATCGGCACGATCTCGCAGCCGGCCGGGAAGCTGCGCCCCGGGGCCAGCACCGTGCGCGGCGCATAACCCTCGTAGAGCAGCCGCTTCGCCGCCGCCAGACGCGTGAACACCGGTTCCAGCAGCGCCAAGCCGCCGTTGAACACATGCAGGTCGCCGAGGATCGCCTCGAAGGGCCCGCCGAGCCCGGCCGCGGCGGCCGGCCAGCTCTGTGGCGTGAAGGCCACCACGCGGTCGAAGTGCGGCGCCGCCACCGGCAGGATCGCCTCGCGGCCGAGCAGGACGAGTTCGCGACCCGGCAACATGCTGCGCAACTGCCGCCAGCCCGCGGTCGCCAGGATCGCATCGCCGATCAGGCCGAAGGCAGCGACCAGCACGCGCGGCGCGCCGCCGGACGCGACCGCCGGGTCGCGCCACGCGCCGGCAACGCGAGCGCGGGTGCTGCGATCCAGCCAGGCCTGACGCAGGCGACAGGCAAGCAGGTTGCCGCGCGCAAGAAAGCTCATCGCGCGGCAGAACCTACCCGATAGGTTTCTCGCATCCGCATCCTCTTCGTCTGCGACTCGATCCGACCGCACCTGACCGGTGTGGGCCGCATGAGCTTGACGCTCTTCCGCGAGCTCAAGTCGCTCGGCCACGAAGTCGTGCCCGTGGACTGGCAGGTCAATCCTGCGACCGGACCTGGGATCGTGCTGCCGCTGCGCGTGGGCTGGGCCAAGACCGCGCTCTGGCACTTCGAGCTGCTGCGCCGGCTGCCCGACACGGGTGCGACGTTGCTGGCCCCCGGCGGCTACCCGCTGGTGCTCGGACGGCACCCGCGCCTCGCGGTCGTCGTACACGATCTCTCGGCACTCGATGCGGGCGTCTACCGGCCGGGCAAGCGCCTGTGGTTCCGCGCGCTCTGGCCGCGATCGTTGCAGAAGGCGCGCGTCGTTTTCTGCATCTCGGAGCACACCCGGCAGCGGTTGCTGGAGCGCGTGCCCCTCGATCCCCAGCGCGTGGTCGTGATGCCGCTCGGCGTCGACCCCACGCTCGCGGCGGCGCTGCGCATCGCCGGTGATGCGGCGCCGGACGCCGCGCGCGGCGTGTTCCTCTTCGTCGGCACGCTCGAGGTGCGCAAGAACCTGCTGCGCCTGCTCGATGCCTACGCGCAGGCTCGGGCTGCCGGTCTGACGACGCCACTCTGGCTGGTCGGGAAACCCGGCCACGGCGGCGACGCGATCCTGCGGCGCCTGGCCGCGCCGGACCTCGGCGGCGCGGTCGTGCACCTGGGCCCGGTCGACGAGATCCGGCTGGCGCAGCTCTATGGGCAAGCCAAGGCGTTCCTGTTCCCATCGCTCGACGAGGGCTTCGGCCTCCCGATCCTCGAGGCGATGGCCGCCGCGACCCCGGTCCTGACCAGCTCCGTCGCCTCGATGCCTGAGGTCGCCGGCGACGCCGCGCTCCTGGTCGACCCGCACGACACGGCGGCGATCGCGGCGGCACTGCTGCGCCTGGAGCGTGACCGCGGGCTGCGCGAGGCGCTGCGCAGCAAGGGCCGCGCCCGGCTCGTGCACTTCGATCCGCATCGCCTGGCCGCCGATGCCGCCCGGGCCCTGGAGACGCTCGCGTGACCACGCCGGTGCTCTTCGTCAACCACGAACCTGGTCTCGGCGGCGCCGAGCTCTCGTTGCTCGACCTGCTCTCCGGATTGGATCGGAAGCGCTTCACACCCCTGGTCGCGACCTCGGCGGATGGCCCGCTCGCCGAGCGCGTGCGCCGCCTCGGTGGCGAAGTCGCACTCGTGCCGATGACCGGCACCAATCCGTGGCGCAAGGCGCGCGCGATCTGCGCCGCCGGGCCCGAACTCGCGCGCCATGTGCGCGCACGCGGCGTTGGCCTGCTGCACGCGAACAGCCTGCTCGGCGGCTATGCGGCCTCGCTGGCGGCGTGGCGGACCGGAGTGCCGCTCGTGTGGCATGTCCGCGACATCGGCTACCCCTGGCTCGGCCGCCTGCTCTGCCGGCGCGCGGACCGCGTGCTCGCGAACTCGGCGGCGACCGCCGCTGCGCTCGGGGCCGAGGCCTCGCGCACCGTCATCGTGCACAACGGCATCCCCGAACGCTTCTTCACCGCGGTGCCTCCCCCCCGGCCCGAACGAACCACCGCCCCCCGCATCGGCATGGTCGGCCGCCTCGATCCGTGGAAGGGTCACACCGAGTTCCTGGCGGCCGCGGCAAGCCTGCTTCCCGACCATCCCGGACTCGAGGTCTGGATCGCCGGCGGCCAACCGGTCGCCGGCAGCCAGGCGCATGCCGACTACCCGCGGCACCTGGCGGAGCTCGCCGAACGCGAGGGGTTGCGCGGGCACGTGCGCTTCCTCGGTCACGTCGACGACGTGATCGGGGTGCTCGACCAGCTCGACGTCTACGTGCACCCTTCGCGCGCTCCCGAGCCGTTCGGCCGCGCGGTGGTCGAAGCCATGGCGCGCGCGCGCCCGATCGTGGCGACGCGGGCTGGAGGCATCCCCGAGCTCGTCGAGCACGGGGTCACCGGCCTGCTCGTGCCGCCCGGCGATCCGGGCGCGCTCGCGACCGCGATCGCGCAGTTGCTGCGCGATCGCGGCCTCGCCCAGGACCTCGCCGGCCGGGCCCGGCAGGCGGCCAGTGCGAAGTTCACGATCGCGCGCCACGTCGCGGTCGTCGAACGGGTCTACGCAGACCTGCTCAGTCGGCCGCGTCCGGGGTGAGGCGCCCCCCCGAGCGGCCGCGCGGCCGGGCCTTCGCAGGACGTGACTTGCGCTGTCCGAGCAGCTCGCTGCCGAGCTCGTGTTCGAGCCGCTCGTCGCGCGCGCGCGCCGCGCCCCGCATCGTCGCGTCGAGCCGCTCCGCGTCAGCCTTGCTCGCGCACAGCATGCGTTCGGCCTGGGCCCCGGGCTCGTAGTAGCGCGCGCCCCCGAGCACTGGGCACAGCAGCGCGCCGTCGGCGGTGCGGATCACCGAACCCTCGGGCACCTCGATCCAGTCGCCGCGCGTGATCACGGCATCGCGGTCGCTCCAACGGTCCCGCAACTGGGGTTCGATCGGCCGCTCGTCGTCCAGCAGGTAGTTCGGCGTGACGTTGTAGTAGTGGCAGAGCACGAGCAGCATCGGCAACGTCGGCAGCGAGCGGCCCTGCTCGAGGCAGGAGATCGTGGCTGGACGCACGTCGAGCTGCCGCGCCGTCAGGCCCTGGGCCTCGCGCCGAACCCGGGTGCGTAGGTAGTAGAGCTTCAGGTGGAGGCGGTCGAACCTGGGCGTGGGGTCGGCGGGGAGCATGTCTGCACGGTGGAGCGTATTCGACCCAGCCGGCAGCGCGAAGGCTCGGAATCCGCGGCGTTCCGTTCCGTGCGTGGGCCGTGCCCGGTCGCGTAGCTTGCTGGCCTGGCAATGGATCCAGCCCCGCGCACGACCGCACTGACTGCTGCCAGCGACATCGGCAGCGAACTCGGACTGCCACTCGCGCTCGCCCTGCCGGTGGTCACGCCGTTCTACCTGACGCGGGTCGCGGGGCGGCTGGCGCTCGGGGAGAACCGGGCGCGGGCGCCGCGGCCGGTCGTGATCGACTTCGGCAGCCTCCCCCGGCGAGGTCGTGGCGATCCGCTCGCGCGCGCGGTCTTGCTGCGCCCCGGACTGCGCGTGCTCGACGCCACGGCCGGCCTGGGCACCGACGCCTGGACCCTGGCCTGCCTGGGTGCCGAAGTGACGCTGCTCGAGCGCGAACCTGAACTCTTCGCCTTGCTGCGCGACGCCCTGCAGCGCGCTGCCGCCGAGCCGGGCCGGGAGGCGATCGCCGCGCGCATGCACCTGGTGGCCGGCGCCGCCGAGCCATGGCTCAGGTCGCACACCACGGACGTCGTCTACCTCGATCCGATGTTCCCGGGCAAGACGAAGTCAGCGCTCGCACGGAAGGAGATGCAGCTGCTGCAGCGGCTCGCGCTGCCGAGCGAAGCGGTGCCACTCCTGGCCGCCGCCCGCCAGGCCGCGCGCGAGCGCGTCGTCGTCAAGCGTCCGCCCGCCGCGCCGGCCTTCGCCGGCGCAACCCCGGACCACGCGATCCGGTCGAAGCTGGTCCGCTTCGACGTCTACCTGTGCCGGCCGGACCTCAGTCCGCAGGCGCGAACGCGAGCGCCGTGAACCCGGCGCGCTCCTCGCGCGCGAGCTCCACGGCGGGCACCCGCCGCGCGATCGGCGCAACCTCCTCGGCGCGCATGCCCGCGAGCACGAGCGGAGCTTGCCGGTCCCAGAGCCGGAGGATCGCGGCGAGGCAGCCACCGAGTTCGGCGCCGGTCAGGTTGGCGACGACGCTGGCCGTGCGCATCGTCAACCGCTCCGGGCCGCCGTGCACGATCACGGCGGCCGGCAGCAGTTCGCGCGCCGCGGCCACCGCCTCGGCTTCGAGATCGCAGCCGCACAAGGACATGCAGCCGCGGGCCGCAGCATAGGCGAGCAGGATCCCGGAACCGGTGCCGACGTCGGTGCAACCCACGGTCCCGGGCCGCCACGTGCGGTGCAGCAACGCGAGCGCGGCCTGGGTGCTGGCATGCTCCCCGCTGCCGAAGGCCATCCCGCGCGGCACCACGAGTTCGATCCCCGCGAAGTCCACGGGCGACGCGACCCAGGGCGGGCGCACGACCAGGTCGTCGGCCACGCGGATCCAGCAGTCCTGCTCCAGGCCGGTCGTGGTTCCGCCCGCCGGCAGCTCGACGATCCGCACGCCTGGGAGCTCGGGCAGGGGCGCATCGACGAGGCCGACCTCGAGTTCGTTCTCGCGCTCGACGACACCGAGTACCTCGGCATGCACGTGCAGGAGGTCGAGCGCGTGCGCGAGATCCGCCGTGGTCCCGCTCAGGCGCAGACACCTCATCCGGGCAGCAGCCGGTCGATCTCGGCCAGGATCTGCGCCGGCTCGACCATGCGGCCGATCGCGTCGTAACCCTCGGCCAGATGGCCGACGACTGGGCCGAGGAAGGCGTAGCCGAGCGCGCGCAGCCGCGCGACGCTGGCCTGCGTCGCCGGGTTCTGCCACATCGCGTCGTTCATCGCCGGGATCAGCAGCTTCTTGCCCGGACACGCGAGGGCGGCGAGGCAGACCGGATCGTCGGCGACACCTGCCGCGAGCTTGGCGAGCAGGTCCGCGGTCGCCGGCGCGATCACGAAGAGCGCCGCCCCCCGGGTCGCCGCGATGTGCGGCGCCGAACCATCGGGATCGACCTGCGTCGCCGAGGTGATCGCCTTCGTGCCGGTCAGACCCTCGAAGGTCAACGCCCCGACGAACGCGGTCGCGGCGCGGGTCATCACCACGCGCACCGGATGGCCCTTCTGCACGAGGGCACTGGCCACCTGCGCCACCTTGTAGGCGGCGATGCCACCCCCGATGCCCAGCAGGATCGCGGGCTTGGTCACAGGCCCACGATCCTCCGCACCTCGGCGATCGTGCGCGCGAGATCGTCGTTGACGACCACGTGGTCGTAGAGATCGCGCGAACGCAGCTCTTCTTCGGCGATGCGCATGCGGCGGTCGATGTCGGTCGGCGAGTT
>CAZSKV010000478.1:0-3270 GCA_964607495.1 uncultured candidatus Brocadiaceae bacterium | reverse complement strand
ACTCGACGTGAGCCGCGGAGATCGTGACGACGCGGGTGTCGTCACGGACCGTGCCACCCTTCGCGACGTCCGCGTAGGGCTTGTACTTGGCCAAGCCGACGGCTTCGAGGGTGCGCGTGATGGCTGCCGTGGTGGTGGTCTTGCCGTGGGCGACGTGACCGATGGTTCCCACGTTCACGTGGGGCTTGCTGCGATTGAAGACTTCCTTGGCCATTGCTCGTACGACTCCGTGGCCCGGACCAGGGTGGTCCGGGCAGATCCTTACTGGCTTGCGATTCGATTCTCGGGTTGGGCGGCAGAGTTGCCGGCACTGTGGAGCTGCTAACGAGACTTGAACTCGTGACCTCCTCCTTACCAAGGAGGTGCTCTACCAACTGAGCTATAGCAGCACGCCTGCACCGGCTGAAAAGAACATGCCGTGTCGTTGGAGCGGGTGATGGGAATCGAACCCACGTAGCCAGCTTGGAAGGCTGGAGCTCTACCATTGAGCTACACCCGCAACCGAACCCGGCGAGCGTCCGCTCATCCTGCGAGCGCAAACTGGTGGGCAGAGCAGGATTCGAACCTGCGAAGGCTGAGCCACCAGATTTACAGTCTGGCCCCGTTGGCCGCTTGGGTATCTGCCCGACCGTTGCCGGTCTGCTACGCCTGACCGGCTCTGCTGCGCAGGAATGTGCTGACACTCGACCGGATCGATCCGGCCCCCGCGCCCTGCTCGTTCCCGCTAGCGTGACCGACAGGTAGGCAAGCTCAGCGAAGGACCGGCAGCATCGGCTGCACGACCCGGCCGCTGGAGCTAGCGGTGGGAATCGAACCCACAACCTTCTGATTACAAATCAGATGCTCTACCCTTGAGCTACGCTAGCAGAGCACGCCCAAGGCGAAAGGACGCGGCAAGATAGCGACGAGGTCTGCCGGGTCAAGGCAGCGGCGGCACTTTTTTCAGCCGCGGAGGCGTGGGTGGAACCGGCTTTGCCGGCGCCGCCATCAGGCGCCGCGCGGCCCGAACCGGGAGGCCCAGGCCCGCTGCAACTCACGCTGGCGCTGCTGGACCTCCTGCATCGTCTCCCCGCCGAGGCGGACCAGGGCCGCATCCGCGAGGATCAGCGCCACCATCGCCTCGGCGATCACGGACGCGGCCGAAACCGCGCAGACGTCGCTCCGCTCGTAGCCCGCGGTCGCCGGCAACCCGGTCGCGAGGTCGATGCTCGGCAGTGCCGCTCGCAGCGTCGAGATCGGCTTCATCGTGGCGCGCACCACGATGGGCTCCCCGTTCGTCATGCCACCCTCGATCCCACCGGCCCGGTTCGACGCCCGGCGGGGCAGCCCATCCGCGCCGGCCGGGAGGATCGGATCGTGCACCTGGCTGCCGCGCAGCTCCCCCACCCCCACGCCCAGGCCGATCTCGACCGCCTTGATCGCCGGGATCGACATCAGGCCAGCCGCGAGACGGGCATCCAGGCGCTCGTTCCACTGCAGATGGCTGCCGAGACCGGGCAATGCGTGCCAGGCATGCACCTCGACCACGCCACCGACCGTGTCCCCGGCCTTGGCGGCCGCCTGGACCTCTGCGAGCATCTTGCGATCCACGTCCGGGTCGAGGGTGTAGAGCGCAGTCTGATCCCGCTGCTCTCGTGCCTGGTGGACCTGGGTAGCGGCCAGCGCCCCGGGGACCCCTGCCGGCAGGACGGCACCCCCCACCCGGCGCACGAAGCCGAACACTGCGACGCCGAGCGCTTCGAGCAGCAACTTCGCGACCGCGCCGGCGGCGACGCGGGCCGCGGTCTCCCGGGCCGAGGCGCGCTCCAAGGTGCCCCGGAGGTCCGCGTCGACGTAGCGGTAGGCGCCCGCAAGGTCCGCATGCCCAGGCCGCGGCCGGGTGGGCTCGGGCAGCGTCTCGAGGCTCATGTCCCGATTGCGCACGAGGAGCACGAGCGGCGAACCGATCGTGTGTTCCTTGCGCACGCCGCCGAGCACCTCGACTTGATCGTCCTCGATCCGCTGCCGTCCGCCACGGCCAGCTCCGCCCTGGCGGCGGCGCAATTCGGCATGGATGCGGGCGAGATCGAGCCGCAGCCCCCGCGGCAGGCCTTCGAGCAGCGCCAGGACTGCGGGGCCGTGGGACTCACCGCCGGTGCGCAGCGAGAGTCGCGTCAGGAGCTGGGTCACGAGGCACCCGCCTCCTGGAGACCGGTGCCGAGTGCGAGGTCGCGCGCGTGGGCCGCGAACGCGAGCACGTCGAAGGGCTTGTGGAACACCGCACGGACCTGCGGCATCGCACGCAGCCTCGCCTCGTGGCGCGGATCCAGATAGCCGGTCACGATCAGCACCGGCGGCGCGCTCGCGAGCTCCGCCATGCGCTCGAGCACCGTGTGGCCATCCATGCGGGGCATGTCGAGGTCGCAGACCAGCAGGCGGAAGCTCGCCGCATGCAGTCTCGCGAGGGCCGCCTCGCCGTCGCCGACCACCTCGGGCTCGAGCCCGGATGCGCGCAGCACTTCGGCCAACAGCGCGCTGACGCTGGAGTCGTTGTCGGCAATCAGGATTCGCGGCCTGGCATCCATCGACATGCACTGCACTCGCTGAGCGGGAACCGCCGCGCCGCCAGGCCTCAAGGGGAGTCGAGCGGCACCAACCAGGAGACATCCTCGAACGGGACTTCGAGGCGTAGTTTGCCGAACTCGACGGTCAGGATCTCGCGCACGCGATCCACTTTCTTGACCGTGCACTGGCGCCGCAGGCGCGGCAGGAAAACTACGCTGTCCTTGCTCACCGTGCCAAGGAACTTCATGCGTCGCCGATGCAACGTGCTGCCGCGCAACAGGCCGCCGAGCACGTCGAGCAGCTCGCGGGCCTTCTCGCCGAAGGGCCGTGGCGCATTCGCGAGCTCCCTGAGCGGGGCTTCGAGGAGGGTCTGCGCGGCCCGGAGTTCGCCGGCCACGAAATCGGTGGCCTCTTCCTCGAGCCAGGCCTGCTTGACTTCGAGCTCCTGCAGGCGCTTGCGCACCTGGTCCTCGGAGAGTGCGGCTTCGCGCGAGAGTTCGGCCGCCCGGGCCCGGTCGCTCTCGGCTTCGCGGCGGACCACCTGGACGCTCTCGATCACGTCCTCCAGCCGCCGATCCCGCTCGCCCAGCAGCACTCGTGCCCTCGCGACCAGCGGCGACGGCATCCCGACCCTGCCGGCGATGTCGAGCGCGTGGCTGCTTCCGGGCACGCCGACCTCGAGACGGAAGAGCGGAGCCAGGGTTTCGCCGTCGAATGCCATCGCCC
>CAZSKV010000477.1:0-2491 GCA_964607495.1 uncultured candidatus Brocadiaceae bacterium | reverse complement strand
TGGAGACCCCTGCGCACGTGAAGGTCGTGGCCATCGACAAGACCGGAACGCTCACCGAGGGTCGGCCGCGAGTCATCAGCGTTGTTCCGCTGTCCGGCCATACCGAAGCAGAGCTGCTGGCGATTGCGGCGGCGGTCGAGGCGCGTGCCAGCCACCCACTGGCTCGTGCCGTTGTCGAGTACGCCGCACAAAAGGGAATCCGACCGGCTCCTGCGACGGACTTCAGGATGGTCTCCGGCAAGGGGGCCCACGCCAAAGTCGAAGGCATCGATCACTGGCTTGGCTCACATCTCTACCTCGAAGAACGTGGTCAAGAAGGAGAGGGAGCACACGCTGAGTTGGAGGCACTGGCCGCCGCTGGATCCAGCATCGTCGTCGTCGGGCGTGAAGACCATGTGTGTGGGTACATCGCGCTCGCGGACGGCTTGCGACCGGGAACTCGTGCCGTCCTCGAAGACATGCGTCGTGCTGGTGTTGTTCGGATCGTGATGCTCACGGGAGACAATCGGGCTACCGCAGACGTGATTGGCAAAGAGGCAGGTGTCGACGAGGTCCGCGCCGAACTTCTGCCCCAGGACAAGGTCGCCGCGATCGAAGAGTTGGTGCGCGAACACGGCACCGTGGCCATGGTCGGCGACGGTGTCAACGACGCCCCGGCTCTGGCTCGATCCAGCCTTGGAATCGCCATGGGCGTGGCGGGCACCGACGCCGCACTGGAGACCGCCGATGTCGCCCTGATGGGAGACGATCTCTCGCGGGTGGCTTGGCTCGTCCGGCATTCCCGAAGGACTCTGCGGGTCATCCGCCAGAACATCTTTTCCTCACTCGCCGTGAAGGGTGTCTTTCTAGTGCTTTCCCTTGCAGGTCACGCGTCTTTGTGGGGAGCCATCGCCGCGGACACGGGAGTCTCTCTGCTGGTCGTTCTCAATGCACTGCGTCTTCTCAACCCTGGGCGGGCAAGTCAGCGGTGAGTCCGTCACGGTGTGAGCGACTCCCTGAGCATCGCGAGCACCGCGGCCTTCGGTGGACCGGGGAACGTCGGCGAGGGAACCCGTCGCCCCGGACCGCGGGTCATCGTTCCCGGCCAACACTTTGGTCCAGGGAACCGTAGAAGCCCCTCCGATGGACAGGGCAGGGTTCTACCCCTTGTGGGCGACCTTCATCCTGCCTAGGCTGACTACGCGTGCGCACCCGTTCGACCCCCTTCGCGGTTTTCCTGGCACTCCTCGTGGTGCTGTGGCAACCGCTTTGCCTGTGCCAGGCAGAAGGTGGGGAATCGGAGCATTCTCACGGCCATGCTCATACAACCGAGATCGCTGGGCATCACCACGGCGACGAGGCACCGGCTTCGCACGACCACGCGCAGGGTGATCACCAGGACGACGGCAAGGGCGATCCTTGTGACGGTCACGGTGGGAGTTGCGACTGCTCCAAGAGCTTCGCAACTCCGAGCAAGACTGCGGAGACCAGTGGTGCCAGCCAACACGGGCCGACCCAGTTTGCCGCTGCCTGGCTGCCCGCCCTGCTGATTGATGTACCGCTGAATTCACAGCGGGGTCTCCGCGCTGTAGCCCGAGAAGGGTTACCACCGCCACCACTTCTGAAGCTGTATCGAGTGCTCCTGATCTGAGGAGCGTTTCTCCAAGCGACCTGCTTGGGACGTGACCGCGTGGGCTCGTTGCCCGCGACGTGATCCGTCCGGGCTTGGTCGCTTGTTCGTTGCTGTTCGCGCATACGCGGGCGTTGGAGCTGTCATCAGCTCGCGCCGCGGTGCTCCCGAAGGCCGATCCACCGGAGAAACGCTCATGAACTCTCGACTCACGATCACGCTTGGATTTCTTGGACTGCTGGCTGCTGTTGGCACGGCCGTCGTTCTGCCCGTACTCGCGCATGAAGGGCACGGCACCGCCGCAGCGCCGACCTTCGACATCAACGCGCCACGAGCGGTGACGCCGGAGGCCGCGGCTCTCATCGGCCTCAAGACGGCAGAGGTCGACTTCGGCGAGGTTGTATCCGTGCTGCGCATCGCGGGCGTCGTCCGCGCTCAACCCGACCGAGTGCAGGCGCTCGCGCCGCGGATTGGCGGATCGATCGAGCGCATCCGCGCGCGTGTCGGCGACCGCGTGAAGAAGGGCGACGCGATCGTGGAGATCGCTTCACCCGACTACCTGAAGCTCTTGGCGGAGTTCGTTCAGGTGGAGGGCCTGCTCAGCCAACTCCGAGTCGAAGCAGACTCCAGCCGCGAGCGTGCAGCGCAAGCGGAAGCCGAGCTGAAGCGTGTGGATGAGAACCAGGACTCGGTCGCGGCCAATGTCCTGAGTGAGAAGCGCAAGGCGGCGATCACCGCGCGCGCCGAGGTCCAGCAGAAGGCGATCGAGATTCAGCGCGCAGAAGCAGAGCTCGTCGCGAAGAAGAAGCTCGTCGACGTGCTTCGTCAAGGCGACGGCGGCGCCGGGGTTGCTGACGGCATGCTCACACTGTCCGCAGCGCT
>CAZSKV010000476.1:0-9304 GCA_964607495.1 uncultured candidatus Brocadiaceae bacterium | reverse complement strand
CCGCCGCGGCCGATCGACCGGCGCCGGGAGGCAGCAGCCGGCCCCCCGGTGCGGGTGACCGTGCGCGTGTTCGAGGAGTCGGGAGGACCGATCTCCGGAGCGCGCGTGCTGGTCCAGGACCAGGAGCTCACGGAACCCCTGCCGCCACCCTTCCTGACCGATGCCGAGGGGCGCGCCGAAGTGCTCCTCGCGAAACGAGGGCCCTTCATGTGCCGGGTCGGGCATCGCGACCACATGCCCGAGGAATCGACGCTGGTGGTGCGCGCGGGAGACGCTGCCGCGTGCGAACTCCCGCGGCGGCCCGCGCGCATTTGGAGGATCCACGCCACGAGTGGCGAGGAGCCGGTGCCCTTCGCCCCGATCCTCGCGCTGCCGAGGAATCCGCGCCAGCCGGCTGTCGCACCGCTGCAGCGCTCGCTGCACACGGATTCCCTCGGACGCCTCTGCCTGCTCGGACCCCGGGACGAGCAGCTGTTCCTGCGCATCGTCCAGGGCGGTGGTTTCCAGATCGTCGCGTTCGAACCGGGGGAGGGCATTGCCAGGATCGAGTTCGACCTCGTGCCGTGGACCGCGGTCCTCCTGCCGCACGGCAGCAAGCTCGCGAGCTTCCGCTACCAGTCGAACCGGGGCGCCGGCGCTGCGAGTGGTGCCTGGGCCAGGATCGAGGGCGCGAGCGGCTACCTGCTGCGGGTCGTGACGCCCGGCCTGCAGCTGGCGACGCTGACCCTCGCCCAGGGGCAGCAGGTCACGCTGACGCCCGCTGACCATGCGCTCGGGACTCTCGACCGGGGCATCTACCTCGTCGACCGGTGCGGCACCCGCGACGCGGTGACGCTGCGCATCCTCGATGCCGACGGCAAGCCAGCCGTCGGTGCGCGGATCCATCCGACGCCCTCCGGTCCGGACGGTTGGCTGCCCGAGACCGAGCGGATCGGGCCGCCCTTCCCGAACGACGCGGGCGAGTACCCGGTGCTGCTCGCGCGCGAGAAACCGACCTCGTTGACGATCAGCCATCCCCTGCACGTCCGTCAGGTCGTGCAGGTGCCCGCCGCCGCCGGCAACGCGAAGCGCGCCCCGGTCGTCGTGCAGCTGGTCCGCGGCTGCCGGATCCATCTGCGCCTGACCCCGAGGCTGCACGGTCTCGTGCGCGAACGGCGGGAGATCACGTTGCTCGCGACGAGCGACACCAGGCCGCCGGAGCGCCGCACGCTCGCCTTGCGCCCGCAACTCCTCGACGGCGACCAACCGCTCGAGCTCGAAGCCCTCGAAGAGGTGCCGGCTGGTTCCTACGTGCTCGGCGTCGCCCTTCCGGGCAAGGACCTCGTGCAACGCGCGTTGGTCGTGGGTCCAGGCGCCCCCACGGTCCTCGACCTCGACGAAGTCGCGCGCAAGTGAGTGTGCTGCCGCTGCGCGACGCCTCTGCGGAGCTGCGCCGGGCGCCGCGCCAAGAGCGCGAGGATCGACCAGACCGCTGCGACAGACCGGTGCGAACGCGATGGTCCGCCATGTCGTGACCTTCGACCGTGGGGCGGAGGCGCTGTTGACCGTCACGCACTCCAGGTCGTTCGAGCCCGACGAGCCGGCCGCCACGTGGGTGCACCGGACGTGCCGATCGTCCGAGCCGCGGGTCCGTGACGAAGCATGGGCAGGCTGAGGCCCGCTTCATTCCCATTTCAGAGCGCACTCATGCGTGAGGGGTAGAGAACACCCACTGAATGAAAGGATGCGCATGTGGACAACCGTTCGTTCCGAACACTTCCACCTGCCTGGTACCCACGTGCTGCCCACGCAGCGCGGTGCGTTCCGGTGACCACCGCCATTGCGCGGCCGCTGGCCGCCTTGCGGATTCTGTGTCGAACACATGCACATCTGCATCGGGCGTCTCCGGATGCGAAGCCGCCCACAACCTCGGAGTCAATCATGGGTCTGATCCTGCTGATCGTCTTGCTCTTGCTCCTGCTCGGTGGACTGCCGCGCTGGCCCCATTCCAGGGAGTGGGGCTACGGGCCGAGCAGCCTCCTCGGCACGATCCTGGTGGTCGTGCTGATCCTCGTGCTCCTGGGTTACATCCCGCGGGGCTTCTAGTTCCCCCCCTCTCCCTGCGCCGCTGCGCTCGTCGGTGACGAACCTGCCGGCGCTCGGACGTACTCCGGCTGGAGTCCTGCACATGCGCGCCCTCGGTTACCTCTTCGCCATCCTGTTGATCCTCGCCGTCGTCGGTTACTTCCGCGGCTGGTTCTCGGTCACGACTGCCGAAGCCGGCGGCAAGCACCAGATCACATTGGGTGTCAACGACGACAAGATCGGTGCCGATGCGAAGGCGGCCACGGCGCCGCTCGCAAGTCACTCGACGGGGGCCGTGCAGGCACTGAACTCACCGGCCCGCAATCCGGGCACCGCGGCGAGCGATGTGGAAGGCACGCTCACCGCCGTCGATGCGACGACGCGCGAACTCGCGCTGACCACCGGCACACAGACGCTCAACTTCCAGGTCCCGAACGGAGTGCTGATCCTGCGCGATGGTGAACCCCTCGGTTTCGCAGATCTGCAGCCGGCCATGCGCGTGGTCCTGACCTTCGGACAGGCTGGCGAAACCAAGAGGCTGGCGCGGATCACGATCGTGCGCTGAAGGTCTTCGGTCCATCCCGCAGTCGGTGCGCGGCATCGCGGTGGATCGCGGTGCACGAGCTGCGCCGTCACTTCCTGTCGATCACCTCGTCCATCTGCGCGCGTCGGACCCTGGCTGCTTCGTTCTGCCGGCGCAGGTCCGCCTGGATCTGCTCGCCGATGCGGATCGGCTCGATGACCGGGTTCGGGAGCCCGGTCTCCGGCTGCCCCTTGGCCTGCGCACCAGGTTCCTGGCGCGCACCGCATCCGCCGCAGAGGATCATCACGCACGCGACAAGGATCGATTTCACGTCCAGACTATCGGCATCGCTCGCGCCGGAACGGGATCGCGAGTGCAAGAAGCGGACGCAGCCGGCGTTCCTGCAGGTGCGCGAAGGCCCACGATGCCAGCATCCAGGAGTGAATCCGGCTTCACCCGCAATTCAGACCGCGTTCAGTCCCTGAGCGTAAAGGTGGCTCCTGGTGCTGGCAGTCCACGCCTGCAAGCGACCCAGGGGCTCCGAGCCCGATCCGTGCCTCGCGGACTTCCCACAGCCTGGAGCGGATCGTCGCAGGCCCAGGTCCGGCACCTGGGTCATCCCATCTCGAGCAGATCATGAACAACCAACGCATTGTCGGAATCGTCCTTCTGGTCGTCGGCGTCGTCCTCCTGATCGTCGGGAACAACGCTTCGCATTCCGTGGCCGACCGCTGGAGCAACTTCTTCTCTGGCCAGTTCACCGACTCCACCGTGTGGTACATCGTCGGGGGCGCCGTGTGCGCATTGACCGGCTTGGGGCTGCTCTTCCTCGGTGGTCGTCGCGTGGCAACAGCCTGAATTGACAAGGGGCGAGTTCGCCTCGCGACACGCCCCGCTTCGTAGCGACACGAGGAGCGCATGCCTTCCGTCCGTCGCTTTACGCATCGCATGCAGTACTGATGACAGGAGAACTGCAATGAACTGGACACAGATTCAAGGCAAGTGGCAGGAGTACAAGGGCAAGATCAAGCAGCGTTGGGGCAAGCTCACCGACGACGACCTCATGGTCATCAATGGCAAGCGCGACGTCCTGGCTGGCAAGCTGCTCGAGCGCACCGGTGCCACCAAGGTGCAGGTCGAGAAGGAGATCGCCGAGTTCGAGGCCGCCCACTGCACGACCGAGAAGTCGGCCGCGGATGCCGCGACCTGCACGACCGTGCCGCCCGTTGCAGGAGCAGCCGGAAAGGTCTGAGCGCAGGCGATCCTGCGCCCGCCGCCGCCCGGCTCCTCGCTCGCCCAGCCGGGTGCCACCACGCCTGAGCCGAGCCTGGAACGTTGGTCACCAGGATGGCATCGTGGGGCCCGGCGGCGCGCGCGTTCACCGTGGCGCCGGCCGGAACCCTGATGCACAAGCAGCGTGAATTGCACCGCGGCGAACGGATCGGCTGGTTGCGCGCCGCGGTGCTCGGCGCGAACGACGGCCTCATCTCCACCGGCAGCCTGGTCGTCGGCGTGGCGGCGGCCGCGCCCGACCGCGCGGCGATCCTGCTCGCGGCGGTCGCCGGCCTCGCGGCCGGCGCGCTCTCGATGGCCGCCGGGGAGTACGTGTCGGTCAGTTCCCAGGCCGACACCGAGAGTGCAGACCTCGCGAAGGAACACCGCGAGCTGCAGGCTGCACCCGAGGCCGAGCGCAACGAGCTGGTGGAGATCTACGTGCAGCGGGGGCTGAGCCGCGACCTCGCGCTGCAAGTGGCCGACCAGCTGACCGCCCACGATGCGCTCGGCACCCATGCGCGAGAGGAGCTGGGCATCCTCGAGACGACCCGGGCCCGTCCGATCCAGGCCGCACTGGCTTCGGCGGGCTGCTTCGCGGTCGGGGCGGCTCCGCCGACGGTGCTCGCAGCCCTGTTCCCGACCGGAGCCCTGATCCCGGGCATCGTGGCCACGACCTTGGGACTGCTCTTCGTGCTGGGGGGCGTGGCGGCTCGGCTCGGCGGCGCCCCGGTGGCGCGAGGCGGCCTGCGGGTCACGTTCTGGGGCCTGGTCGCGATGGGCGCCACGGCCTTGGTCGGCACGCTCTTCGCGGTCTGAGCCGCGGGTCCAGGAGGTCGAGTCGGAGTGCTCAGGTGCGTGGCGCCGGCCTCGCGATCGCGAGCAGCACGCCGCCGAGGATGAACGCTGCGGCGACGAAGAGCCGGGCGCTGAGCGCTTCGCCGAGCAGGACGACCGCAGCTGCCGCGGTCAGCACCGGCACCAGCAGCTGGACCGTCGCGGCGCGCATCGCGGAGAGGTGCGGCAGCGCCGCATACCAGAGCGCGTAGCCGAGGCCGGACGCGAGCGCGCCGGAGGCCGCCGCGAACAGCAGACCGCGCGGCGCTGCCTCGAGACTCGTCGCGTGCGCCAGGACGGCCAGCAGCGCGAGCGGCAAACTGCGCGCGAAGTTGCCGGCGGTCGCGAGCAGGGGTCGCTGCGCCCCGCGACCCAGCAGCGAGTAGATCCCCCAGGCGATCCCGGCCAGCGCCATCAGCCCCGCGCCCGGCAGGTCCACGGCCTGCACGCCCGGCAGCACGAGCACGAGCAGGCCGGTGATCGCGAGCAGCAGGCCCAGCCACTCGGCAAGCCGCGGCCGTTCGCCGCGCACGAGCCCGCAGCCGATCATCGTCGCCTGCACGCTGCCGAAGAGGAGCAGTGCGCCGCTGGACGCGCCGATCCGCGCGTAGGCGAGCGAGAAGGGATAGGCATAGGCGAAGAGCGCGACGGCGCCGGACCAGCTGCCGCTGCGAACCCCGGCCGGCGCACGCGCATGCACGAGCAGGCCCAGCACCAAGGCGCCGCTCGCGAGCCGCACGCCGGTGAAGCACGCCGGATCGATCAGCGCGGCTTCCAGCGCGGCGCGGGTCAGCAGCGAGTTCGCGGCGAAGCCGCAGAGCGCCGCGACCGTGCAGGCGAGGATCCAGGGCGTGCGCGGGGGGACGGGAGCGCGGGTGCCGATCTACGCGAGCATCGCGTGGCCGCTCCCGAGCCACAAGCCTGCGCCCGCAGGCTCAGGACGCGAGCGCCGCCGCGAGCGCCTGGACGACCACCTGCTGCTCGTCCGGCAAGAGCTCGGGGAAGATCGGCAACGCGAGGTTGCGCCGGCTCGCCTGCTCGGCGACCGGAAACTGCCCCTGCGTGTGACCGAGATGGCGGAAGCACGGCTGCAGGTGGAAGGGCAGCGGGTAGTAGACCGCGCAGCCGATCTGCTGCGCACTCAGTTGGTCGCGTACGCGGTCCCGCACGGCGGCGTCGACGTGCACGACGTACTGATGGTAGGTGTGCCGGTCGGCGACGTCCTTCGGCAGCTGCACCTTGGCGGCCAGGCCGTGCTCGCTGCAGAGCGCGCGGTAGCGGGCCGCGTTCTGGCGGCGCGCGGTGGTGAAGCGCTCGAGGTGGCGCAGCTTCACGCGCAGGCACGCGCACTGCAGCGCATCGAGGCGGAAGTTGCCGCCGATCGACTCGTGGCGATAGAGCTCGCTCTGGCCGTGGTTGCGCAGTTGGCGGACCTTGTGCGCGAGCCCGTCGTCGTCGGTCGAGAAGAAGCCGCCGTCACCGGGGCCGCCGAGGTTCTTGCTCGGGAAGGTCGACCAGGCCGCACAGAGGCCGAACGAGCCGGCATGCCGGCCGTCGCTGCGGGTGCCGATCGCCTGGGCCGCGTCCTCGATCAGCGGCACCGCGTGCCGCTTGCAGATCGCGGCGATCTCCGGCGCCGCGCCACAGGCGCCGTAGAGATGGACCGTGATCACGGCACGCAGGTTCGCGTGGTGCTCGAACGCCTTCTCGAGTCCGCGCGGGTCCATGGTCAGGAACTCGGGCTCGACGTCGACGAAGACCGGCCGCGCGCCGACGCGCGCGACCACCCCGGCGGTAGCGAAGAACGAGTAGACCGGCAGTGCGACCGCGTCGCCCGGACCGATGCCGAGCGCCATCAGCGCGACGAGCAGCGCGTCCGTTCCGGAGGAGATCGCGACCACGTGCTTCGCCGGCAGGTAGGCCTGCAGGTCCTTCTCGAAGCCCTCGACCTCGGGCCCCAGGATGTAGCGGCAGGAGCGCAGGACCGCGAGCGCGGCGGCTTCGATCTCGCCGCCGATCGCGGCGTACTGACGGGTCAGGTCGAGCAGGGGGACGGGCATCGAGCGGGGAAGTTAGCGCGTGGGCGGGTGCCGGCAGATGCCAAACCGGGTGTGAACCGCCGCGGCACGTCGCGGTGGCCCGACCCCTCACCATGCTCTGCGATGGCGCGCTGCGCGTGCTTTGCGTGCAGACCACGAAGATTCCGCTGCGTCCTTCCTGCTCGCGTGAACCTGCGGAAGGGCGAAGAGCAGAAGTCACGGTGCCTAGTGCTTGTGGCCGCCAGCGCGCGAGACACCACGGAGCGCGGCTCCTGCGCGAAGGTTGCGCGCGCAGCAGGGTCGATCTCCGCAACGCTCCGTCTCGCGTGACTCTGGAACGAACCCGCCTTCGCCACTCCGGAGATTTCTTCGGAATGCACGATCGGCTTCACCGAGCGATGGCACTAAAACCTCCAGTTCGCAGACCCGAAGGCTGAGTCTCTCCTCCTTTGAGGATGGCCTTGGGTCTGCACTCTCAACCCCCCTCTGGAACAACTCATGCAAAAGCTAGCCTGCCTCTCCTTGGCCGGCCTGAGCGGGATCCTTGCTGCCCAGCAAGCCGATCAGCCAGGCGCCATCTCGTCCGCCGCGCAGAGCACCCCTGCGCAGATCCAGCGCGATCCGCCGAGCCTGCCCGCCCAGGGCCAGGCCTTGCGTGCTGCAGATCTGCTGGTCCCGATCCACACCCAGACCGCCGACCCCGTCGGTGGCGAGTACGGGTGGTGGGCCGCCTCCGGTGGCTACAAGGCCTCCTTCCACGACGGCTTCGTCTTCTACCCCTACCTCGGCCCCGACTACCCGCAGAACCTGCCGGTGCGGTGGACGACCGAGTCCGTGACCGCCGGCGGACAGCCGCTGCTCCTCGCCGGCCGGACCCCGCGGCACTCGCACACCGACTGGCGCTACGAGTACGACCACGGCACGGTCGTCGAGGCGTACGACGTCCTGCTCGAAGGCGTCGAGCAGACCTTCCGGATCGCCACGCGGCCGGCGGTCGCTGGCGACATCCAGGTCGTCGGCAACATCGCCACGGCGATGACGGCAGCCCCGCAGAAGGACGATCACGCGGCGATCCGCTTCCTGGACGCCAAGGGCCAGGCCCATGTCGTCTACGGCAAGGCCTTCGCGCTCGACGCGACCGGCAAGAAGACCCCGATCGGCACGTCTTTCGACGGGACCAGGATCACGTTGACCGTGCCGGCATCGGTCGTGGCCAGCGCGACCTTCCCGCTGACCATCGATCCGCTGACCACGCCGGTCGTCGTCTCCACCTGGGGTGGCGCGACCTTCGGCCTGCCTTCGTATCCGGCGATCGGCCGTGACGACGAGAGCACGACCAAGAACATCATGGTGTTCTACGCCCGGCAGTTCTCGGCCAGCGACTTCGACGGCTACGGCCGCCTGTGCAACAACGACTTCTCGAACTCGGGCCTCGTGTTCACGGACGTGACCGCGAGCTGGAGCACGGGCAAGTCGGGTGTCGCGTCGGTCGCCGGCGCCAACCGCTGGACGCTCTGCCTCGAGCGTGAATTCGCTCCGGCCACGGGCTCCTGGATCCGGGTCTACGTGCACGACTTCCTGAACACCACGCTGAACAGCGGCCCGGTGCTCACCCCTGGCAACCCGTCGGGCACGACGCGGCGCTGGCCGGACATCGGCGGCACGCGCTCGTTCTCGAGCGGCGTCAACGCGCTCTGCGTGTTCCAGCAGGACACGACCTCGACCCAGGCGAACACGCCGAACACCGACGTCTGGGGGATGCTCGTCAACGCCTCGACCCTGACGGTCGGCGCAGCGTTCCGCCTGGACACGGTTGCCAGCGGCACGACCTACGACCGCGAGTACGCCTGCGTGAACTCGGAGTCGTCTGGTGGCACGGCCTCGTGGGTCGTCGGCTGGCAGGAGTACAACAACACGATCACCGGTGACGACTGGGACATCCTCGTCGCGCGCGTGAGCTCGACCGGCGTCACGACCGGTTCCCAGGGCACGGTGAACTGGCTCGGCAACTCGGCGAGCACCGCCCACAAGAAGCGCCCGCGCATCGCCGGGATGAACGGCCGCTACATGGCGAGCTTCATCACGGGCACGAGCCTGACCTCCGACTTCGGCCTCGACGTCGAGACGCATCGCTTCGACTTCCTCGAAGCCGCGAACACCCTCGTGCGCAAGGAACGCCGCGTCGCGGCCACCAGCGCCACGGCGGACTACGTCAACGGCGGCATCGCCTATGACACGTTGACCACTTCGCACTGGGCGCTGGTCTACCAGCGCGGCGGCTACACGACCGCGGACCTCTTCGCGGTGCGCGTCGGCTACACCGGCGGAGTCACCGAAGCCGTGACGGTCTACCAGCAGGCATCGACCGGCGGCTACTCCCCCGGCATCACGTTCGACGACGACTCGCAGCGCTTCTTGATGTGCTACGGCACGACCGAGAACCCGCCGAGCGGCTACCCGGTCTACGGGGTGCAGCTCACCTACCCGTCGACGGCGTTGAACGCCACCTACGGCACGGGCTGTGGGCCAGGCACGATCAGTGCGGGTGTGCCCTTCTCGGGCAATGAGT
>CAZSKV010000475.1:0-5706 GCA_964607495.1 uncultured candidatus Brocadiaceae bacterium | reverse complement strand
CCGACGAAGGCCGGGTGTTCCTGCAGGACAAGGACATCACCCGCCTGCCGATGTACCGGCGCGCGCGGCAGGGCATCGGCTACCTCGCGCAGGAGCCCTCGGTGTTCAAGCGCATGTCGGCGCTCGACAACGTGCTGGCCGTGCTCGAAGCGCGCGGCGAGGTGCCCAAGCAGGAGCGCCTGGAGATGGCCGAGTCCCTGCTCGACGAGCTGCAGCTGCTGCACCTGCGCGACGCGATCGCCGAGACACTTTCGGGCGGCGAGCGGCGCCGGCTCGAGATCTCGCGCGCGCTCGCCACCAAGCCGCACCTGTTGCTGCTCGACGAACCCTTTGCCGGGGTCGATCCGATCACGGTCGAGGAGATCCAGAAGATCCTCAAGGAACTCGTCGTCCGCGGGATCTCGATCCTGATCACCGACCACAACGTCGCCGAGACGCTGCGCATCAGCCACCGCGCCTACATCCTCGAGCGCGGCCGCGTGATCGCCGAGGGATCGCCACAGCAGATCGTGGCCAACGAGACCGTGCGCAAGGTCTATCTCGGGTCGTCGTTCGAAGCCGGGATCAGCGCCGAGGAAGAGCAGGGTCTGGAGCTGCAGTAGCCGGCAACCGCGAACCGCCGGCTACTGGATCGTGATCGCGAGCGCGTTGCTGGCGGCGAGCAGCCCTTGGCGCTGGCACGAGACCGGTTTGTTCCAGAGGAACTGCGTGTAGACCTTGCTCCCGAGCGCGGCGCTGCCAGGGATCGCGAGGGTCACCCAGGACTCGCCAATGGGGTCGCTGAGCACGCCGAGCGGCAGGATCGGGCCGGCCAGCGAGAGGTGGAGCTTGATCCCTTCGACGAGGAAGCCGGTGAGGTCCTGCTGTGCGGCCAGCACGATCACGCCGGGCGTGTTCGGCGGGACGCCATGACAGAGCAGGCCGAAGTCGGGGCTGCCGCGCCTGGGCACGGCGAGGGCGTTCAGCACGATCGGGCCGGCGCAGGCCGTGGTCCACAGCCCATAGCAGGTCACGCCGATCGGCGTGATCAGGTCGCGGATGACCGCCTGCAGCCCGTCGACGGTCGGGAACACGTGGAGCATCGAGTCCTGGACCAGGAACACGCCGGTCATCCCGCGCTCGAGGTCGATCCAGGGCGAGAACCCGAAGATGCCAGGGCTCGACACCTGGTGCGCCGTGCCGTTCGTGCTCCAGCGGTCGCGCCAGCAGCCGAGGCCGTAGCGGCGCGGGGTCGGGAACGGCTGCGAGAGCAGGACCGCCGTGCCGATCTGGTCCTTGAACATCTCCTGCACGCTCGCGGCCTTGAGCACGCGCGTCGGGCCGTGCATGCCGCCGTTCAGCAGCATGCGCAGGAAGGTCCCGTACTCGCGCAATGTCGAGCGCGCGCCGGCGCCGATCCGCGGGTTCGTGGTCACGCCGAGCCCGGCGTAGTCGGTCCGGGTCATGCCCAGCGGGGTCGCGAGCTTCTGCGCGAAGAGCGTGGCCCAACTCTTGCCGCCGACAACCTCGGCCACGCGCCCGGCGATCTGCATGCCGCACTCGCCGTAGGCGAACGTGCTGCCAGGGTTGTAGGCCAATGGCTTGCTCGCGATCACGCTCGCGCACTCGCCGAGGGTGGACGCCGGGTTCGCGAGCGCGGCATCGTCGAGCGGCAGGCCCGAGGTGTGCGCGAGGCATTGCCGCAGCGTGATCGAGTTCTTGGCGCCCGTGAAGCCGGGGAGGTAGAGGGAGACCTTGTCGTCGAGCTGCACCTTGCCCTCGTCGACGAGGACGAGCAGCAGCGCGCTGGACAGCCACTTGCTGCCCGAGGCGATCGAGACCACCGTGTCGAGCGTGTAGCTGCCGTAGGTCTTCTCGAACCTCGTGGCTCCGGCCTTGGTGACCTGCAGCGACAGACCCGGCACCTGGAGGTTCACGAGGCTGTACTGCATCAGGCCGTCGAGCTGGCTCAGGTCCTCGCAGGCGGACTGCGCCGCGAGCGGGAGTGCGAGGCAGAGCGTCGAGACGAAGGTGCGCATCGGAGTAGGTGAGCCTTCCCGGCGAGAGCGGTCCGGAAGTCTACCAGCCGGGCCCGCTCAGTCGTCGAGGATGAGCACTCAATCGCCCGCCCGGCGCACGATCGAGATCCAGACCATGGCTTCGAGTACGGCCTAGCGCAGGCGATCGCGCGCGGTCTGCCGCACCGCCGGGGCCTGGTGCTCGTCGTCGGCGAGCAGCTGCAGGATCTGCCTGGCCTTCGCGGCCTGCCCCTGGCGCTGCAACGCGGTGGCGAGCGCCAGGTTGGCACCGGGATGCCGCGGCTCGGCCGCGAGCGCGTGCAGCAGTTCGCGCTCGGCGCCGGCCGCATCCCCGCGCCGCAGCAGCAGATAGCCGCGGTGCAAGGCCAGTTGCGGCGCGCGCGGATGGAGGCGCTCGCCTTCGGCCAGCAGCCGTTCGATCTCGCTCTCGGCGAGCACACCCTGGCCGGCCTGCAGGAGCTCGTGCCGCAGCAGGAGGCTCGTCGGCCGCGCAGCGAGCGCGAGGCGCAGCTGGGTGACGGCCTCGGCGGAGCGCCGCTGCGCTTGCAGCAACCGCGCGTAGTTCGCGCGCAGCACGATTGCATCCTGGCGCGGGCGCGCGGCCAGCGCCTCGAGCCCGCGCGAGAACGCCTGCTCGGCCCGCACCAGCTCCCCGCTGTCGAGCGCGATCGCGCCGAGCCTGGACCAGATCGAGACGGACTCGGGCGCGCAGCGGCTCGCGCGTTCGAAGCGCGTGAGCGCCGCCGGGAGCTGGCCACGGTCCTGCAGCAGTTGGCCGACTCCCGCCTGCAGCCGCGCCGAGCGCGGCTGGCGTTCCACTTCGGTGGAGAAGAGAGTCATGTCGTCCTTCCAGATGCCGTTGCGCTGCACGATCACGCCGGCGCCGAGCAGGCACCAGGCGAGGATCGCGAGCCGGCCGATGCGCCCCCGCGCGAGCGTGGGCACGAGCCAGACCAGGCCGAGACTGCCCGCGTAGAGCAGACGCTCGCCGAAGATCGTGCCGATCGCGAAGGGCACGTTGCTCGTCACGCAAGTGAAACCGAAGAACGTGGCCATCGCGAGGAACCAGTGCGGCCGGCGCCGCCAGACCCACAGCCCGAGTCCGACTAGCCCGGTCAGGAGCAGCAACGCGCCCACGGCGCCCGGGTCGAGGAGCGAGGTGCGCAGCGCGAACGCGTGGGCGCTGTAGTCAGCGGCCAGGCCCAACGGCAGCACGGTCTTGCCGAGGGCCACGGCCCACACCACCAGGGCGGTCGCCACCCTCGTCGCCGGAGGCTCGTGCCAGAGCGGGTTCGCGAGGTAGTCGATCGGCGGCACGGGGAGGCCAGCGAGCACCTGCCAGCGCAGCAGCAGGTAGATCGCGAGCGGCAGCGCGCCGATGCGGAATGCGCGCCACAGCGCCGGCGGGACCGCTTCGCCGCGCGCCAGCCCCAGCACCGCGAGGAAAGGCACCCACGCGACCGCGCTCTCCTTGCTGCACAACGCCGCGAAGAGCAGCGCTGCAGCCGCGATCGCCCGGCGCGGGCCGCCGGCGAGGGCGAGGCTCGCCGCCGCCGCCCCGACCGTGAATGCGAGCAGCTCCGCGCGCCCGACGATGCCGGCCACCACCTCGCTGTGCACCGCGTGGAGCCCGAACACCAGCCCGCCGAGCAATCGCGCGGTGCCGCCGACGCCGAGCGCCGCGAGCAGCCCGAGCACGAGCCACACCGCGAGTCCGTGCAACAAGAGGTTGCCCGCATGCTGCACGCAGGCCTCGTCCCCGAGCGGGCGCAGCAGCGCATAGGAGAACACGGTGAGCGGCCGGTAGAGGTCGCTGCCTTCCTGCGTGCCCTGCCAGTAGTGCGCTGCGAAGTAGGTCCAAGGTGCGCGCAGCGTGCCGACCAGGGGGTTCGGACTGCCGTCGGGGAGCGTACTGCGGGCGACGAGCCCGTCGTCCATCGCGAAACCATTCGCGAGAGCCGGCAGGTACGGGAGCACGCTGGCCAGCGCCACCAGCCAGGCCTTGTGCCTCACGTGGCGAGCACCTCGTCGATCCGGTGCACCAGCTCGTCGGGCGTGAAGGGCTTGCGCAGGATCTCGCCCTCGGGCGGACCCTCCTGCGCATAGCCGGTCATGTAGAGGACCTTCAGTGCCGGCCGCTGCAGCGCCAGACGGCGCGCCAGATCGACACCAGAGAGCTTCGGCATCACCAGATCCGTCAGCAGCAGATGGAGCGGGCCCGTGTGCCGATCGACGGCCGCGAGCGCCTCGAGACCGTTCGCGGCCTCGAGCACCGCATGGCCCCGCGCTCGGAGCACGCGCACGACGATCTGGCGCACGACTGGCTCGTCCTCGACGACGAGCACGGTCTCGTTCCGTGGCTCGGCGCGCACCGGCGCCGGCGCGGCCACCGGCCGCGGCGTGCCGGGAATGGCCCGTGGCAGCCAGACGCGGGTGGTCGTCCCCCGTCCGGGCCCGGTTACGACCCGGATGTGGCCGCCGTGCTGCTGCACGATGCCCTGGCCATGTTCCTTCGGCGCGAGGAAGAGACTGGTGCTGCGCGGCACGACCTCGGGCGCCGTGCCGGTGCCACTGTCGCGCACCGAGATCGTCACCCACTCGCCAGCGGGGACGCCGTCGATCTCCGCGCGCAGCGACAGCGTGTCGACCGTGATCTCGAGCCTGCCTCCGGATGGCATCGCATCGCACGCGTTGGCCACGAGGTTGAACACGACCTGCTCGAGCTGACCCGGATCGCCCTGCACGAGCCAGGGCTCGCCCCGGGTCTCGATCACGAGCTCGATGTGCTCACCGATCCCGCGCTGCAGGAGTTCCTGGATGCCGGTCACGAGATCGCCGCACGCGATCAGCTGGGATTCGAGCCCCTGCTTGCGCGCGAACGCGAGCAGCTGGCGCGTGAGCCCGGCGGCCCGCACGGCCACGGTGCGGATCGCTCCGAGCGGCGCCCGCACGGGCGACTCCGGCGGCAGCTGAGCGGCGATCTGTTCGATCTCGCCGAGCAGCGCGGTCAGCAGGTTGTTGAAGTCGTGGGCGATGCCTCCGGCCATCCGGCCGAGGCTGCCCATCTTCTGCGCCTGCAGGAACTGCTCCTCAAGGTTCTTCTGCTCGGTCAGGTCGAGCACGAAGCTGGCGCCGCGGGTTCGGGAACCAGCCAGCAGGGCGCCGCCGATCAGCACGGGCACGCGCGTGCCGTCCTTGCGCGCATAGAGCTTCTGGAACGGCCGGACGAAGCCGTTGGCGAGCAGCTCGTCGAGCTTCTGGTCGTCGATCGGCCAGAGTTCCCGTGGCGTCAGGCTCCGCCAGTTGATCGCACCGCGCGCCAGGTCCGCGCGCGTGAAGCCGACGAGCGCGAGGAACGCGTCGTTCGCCTCGAGGATCGATCCATCGAGGTCCCACAGGATCACTCCGACCATCGACGAGTCGAAGATCGAGCGATAGCGCGACTCGCTGTCGCGCAGCGCTCGCAGCGTCGACTCGAGGGTCTCCGCCATCGAGTTGAAGCCGCGCACGACCTGGTCGACACCTTCTGCCTGCTGGAGCTCGAGGCGCACGCCTGCCTCACCGCGCGAGAGCCGGGCGAACGCCTCCTGCATCCTGGTCGACATCGCGGCCAGCACCGATCGCTTGGGGATCGTGGCGACGAACACCCACTCGATCCCGGGCACGGTCCGCCACACCAGGAACAACG
>CAZSKV010000474.1:0-1585 GCA_964607495.1 uncultured candidatus Brocadiaceae bacterium | reverse complement strand
ACCAACAACTGCACCTACGCCGGCGAGCCGAACGCGATCCTCGTGCCGACCCTCGGCGCCAGTGCCAAGGGACAGTTCCTGAAGACCCAGGCGATCGTGTTCAACGCCGGCTTCACCAACCCGGCACTGACCAACTCCTCCTCGATCCTGATCGAGTGACCGGGCGCGCGTAGCCGCGCAGGGGCCTGCCCCCCTGGTCAAGGGCAGGCGTGGCGCTATGGTGGCATCTTCCCTGCCGCGCCTTCCTCCGGTTCTCTGCCGGGGGAAGTGGTCATCCCTGACCGGCGCGGCTTCCCTGTCCCGCAATCCCTCGGTTCCCATGCACAAGCTGGCCCTCTCCACGTTCGCTGCCGCGGCACTCGGTGCCGCGCTCGCGGCCCAGACGACGCCGATCTACCCCGAGCTCGGCTCGAACAACTTCTTCCGCGCCGTGCAAGGCAAGCACGCGACGACCAACCAGTACTACCCGGTCTCCGGCAACCAGCCCTCGGGCTACAACACCGCCACGGGTGTCGTCGCCGGCGAACGCGTGTTCACCCACAACCCGGTCGTGCGCACGCAGGCCGGCACCGCGATCGGCCCGTACTTCACGGTGCTCGGCATGACGCAGGCCGTGCAGCCCGGCGCCGCGATCACCACCTGGCCGGCCCCGAACGCGTTCCAGTTCAAGACCGGGATCGCGCCCTCGACGCCGACGACCGCGCCGGCGCACGACCACGCGACGACCGGCAGCGACCTGTTCTCGATGGCGGCCGCACCCCTGGTGATCCCGTCGTGGAACATCATGGAGCTCGCGATCACGCTCACGACGCCAGTGCCCTTTGCGAGCAAGACCGAACTGCTGCTCTTCGGCGAGTACACGGGCGGTGAGTACCGCGAAGACCCGAACGGCGGCCACAGCATCGCCTCGGACTGGCAGGGTGGCAACGGCATCAAGATGCTGAACTACTCCGGCATGACCACGGCCACGATTCCACGCGTGATCACGCGCATGTCGGCCCCGCTCTACCGGAGCAAGCTCGGGCTGCTCGTGCAGGAGCCGACGCTGACCATCACCGGCGACCACGCGAACAACTACTATCAGCCGCGTCTGCAGGGCGAGAACTACCGTGGTCTGACGGGCAGCCGGGCCAACTGGGCCACGGCGACCAACGGCACGATGTTCTTCGACGTGCGGGCTGGCGCCGCCTATGGGAGCACGGGCACCTGCGTCGTGTTCATGAACATCGGTCCGGTCTGGTTCCCCGGCTCGATCCAGGTCGGACAGTTCGGCAACCTCGTGCTCGATCCGAGCGATCCTGGCTTCGGCGCCCTCCTCGGCATGCCGCTGCAGATGCTGAATGGCGGCAACTACAACGGCGAGGCGACGCCGATCATGGTGCCGACGCTCGGCCCGAGCGCAGTCGGCCAGTACGTGAAGGTGCAGGGCGTGATGTTCAATTCCGGCTTCACGCAGGTGCAGCTGACGACGGCATCGGCGCTGCTGATCGAGCTCTGAGGCCGCGCGCGCGCAGCGCCACGGCGAATTCGCCGAGCGCGAGCGCGAGCAGCACGAGCAGTGCGTGGAACGCGAGTTCCTGCGTGC
>CAZSKV010000473.1:0-2076 GCA_964607495.1 uncultured candidatus Brocadiaceae bacterium | reverse complement strand
TCGCGCCGCAGGGCCGCAACCCGCGCCGGATCGCGCGGCCCGCGGAACTCCTCGCCGCAGTCGAGCGGCGTGACCACGACGTGGGCCTCCGGCAGATGGTAGGTCGCGCAGAGATGATGCTTGCTGAACTCGGAGATCGTCAGCACGCGTTTGCTCCAGGCCACGGTGGTGCGCATGCGCTTGAGCCGCATCGCCAGCAACTCGGTGCTGAAGAACTCCGGGAACGCCTCGTGCTGCAGGTCGGGGATCATCGTGACCCCTGGGATCGCGGGCCGATCCGGCTCGAGGAACAGGAACGGGCACCAGAGCACGTGGTGCCCGGCCTGCGCCGCCTCGAGGCCGAGCGGCATCTGGTCCTCGTCCACCCGCAGCAGGCGCACCCGCCCCTGCCATCCGCCGAACGAGTCGTGGTTGTGGTAGGTCGTGACCAGCGTGAAGCCGAGATCGTCGCGGCCGAGCAGGCGCTCGAGCGTGTTGCGGAACGCTGCCTCCAGGCCGCCGATCTTGCCAGGCACGAGCGGGCGCGCGTTGACGAGTACCCTCAGCATGCGCTTCCCGGGCGCAGATCGGCCTCGACCATGATCCGGACCAGGTCGGGAAAGCGGGTCCGCGGCGTCCAACCGAGTTCGGTCCGCGCGCGCGCGGCGTTGCCGACGACGAGCTCGGGGTCGACCGGCCGGTAGAGCGATGGGTCGGTCACGAGGTGGTCGGCGAGGCGGAGTCCGGCGACCTGGAACGCGAGCTCGGCGAACTCGCGCACGCTGTGCGCTTCACCGCTCGCGATCACGTAGTCGCGCGGCTCGCCCTGCTGCAACATCAGCCACATCGCTTCGACGTACTCGGGCGCATAGCCGAAATCGCGCCGTGCCTCGAGGTTGCCGAGGCGGATCTCGCGCGTCGTGCCCGCGCGGATCGCCGCGGCGGCGAGCGTGATCTTGCGCGTGACGAACTCCGGATCACGCAGCGGCGACTCGTGGTTGAACAGGATGCCGCAGCAGGCGAAGACCCCGTAGCCGGCACGGTAGAGGCGGGTCATCTGGTGCGCGTAGACCTTCGCCACGGCATAGGGAGAGCCCGGCTGGTACGGCGTGTTCTCGTCCTGCGGGGCCTGCACGACCTTGCCGAACATCTCCGACGAGGACGCCTGGTAGAAGCGGGCCGCCGGCTGGATGCGCCGCACGGCCTCGAGCATCCGCACGGCGCCGAGTCCGGTCACCTCGGCGGTCGCGAGCGGCTGGTCGAACGAGCGCCGTACCGAGCTCATCGCCGCGAGGTTGTAGACCTCGTCCGGCCGCGACTCCCGGAGCGCCGCTTCGAGCGAGGCCTGGTCGAGGAGGTTGCCCGGGAGACCGACGACGCGGTCCTGGACGCCGAGGCTCTGCAGACGCCACGGCTGCTGCGGCTTGCCGTCGTCGAGGCCGAACACGCGGTACCCTTTGCCGAGCAGCAGCTTGGCCAGGTAGGCGCCGTCCTGGCCGTGGACTCCCGTGATCAGGGCCGACTTCGTGCTCACAAAAAAAAATAGCGTCAGGAAAAGGCCGCGCCACGATAGCCCCATGCCCTCGGAAAGCCAAAGTCGGGTGGACCTCACGATCGTCATCCCGGCGTTCAAGGAGTCCGCGAAGATCCAGCACGACATCCGGGCAGCGCACCAGTTCCTGACCGAGCAGTTCTCCGGGACCGGGGAGATCGTCGTCGTCGACGACGGCAGTCCGGATGACACGGCCGCCCGCGCGCGCGTGCTCGAGCAGGAGATCCCGGAACTGCGCGTGATCCGTTACGAGCAGAACCGCGGCAAGGGCTACGCGCTCCGCACCGGGGTCAAGGCGAGCCGCGGCCAGTACGTGATGTTCGCCGACGCCGGCCTGTGCGTCCCCTACACCAATGCGCTGGCCGGGCTCGAGCTCTGCCGCGACGGCGTCGACCTCGCACACGGCAGCCGCCGCACGCGCCAGTCGGAGATCAAGGTCGCACAGCCCGCCTACCGCAGGATCGGCTCGAAGGTGTTCTGGCTGTTCGTCAAGAGCTTCCTCGGCATCCCGCGCCAGGTGAAGGACACGCAGTGCGGCTTCAAGG
>CAZSKV010000472.1:0-9487 GCA_964607495.1 uncultured candidatus Brocadiaceae bacterium | reverse complement strand
GCTCTCCCCTGCCTGCTCGGTGCCCAGGAATCGCGCCCGCTCGATCCAGGCGCGGCGACGATCACCACACAGCGCGTCAGGGACGCGATCTCGTTCCTGGCGAGCGACGAGCTGATGGGGCGCGACTCGCCGAGCCCCGGGCTCGAGCAGGCCGCAGCCTATCTCGCGGCCCGCTTCACCAAGGCCGGACTCGTGCCGCCCGGGCAAGGCAAGGACCTGTTCCACCGCTACACGCTCGAGGGCCTGCGCCTCGATCCCGCCGCGCTGGAGGTCGCCGTGCACGCGGCGGACGGCACCGTGACGAAGCTCGAGCCGGGGCGCGACGTACGCTACCTGCGGGCGAGTGGTGCGTTCGCGAGCGAGGCCGGAGAGGTCGAGTCCTTGACGCTCGACGAGTTCCTGGGCCAGCGGCGCCAGCGGGGCGCCGTGCGCGCGCGCAAGCCGATCCTCGTGCAGGTGCCCGCGGACTCGCTGTTCTGGAAGAACGCCGAGGCGGCCAAGGACGTGCTGGGTCGCGGTGGCCGTGGCGAAGCGCCGATCCTGCTGGTCCGCGCCGGCGTGCTGCCGGACGGCGCGATCCGCGCGGCGGTCCGGATCCCGGAACCGGCGACCGTGAACATCGCGCTGACGAACGTGGTCGGCGTGCTGCCCGGGACCACCAGACAGGACGAGATCGTGCTGGTTTCCGCGCACTACGACCATGTCGGGGTGCAGGCGCCGGTGAACGGTGACGCGATCTACAACGGCGCCGACGACGACGCGACCGGCACCACGGCCGTGCTGCTGCTCGCCGAGGCCTTCTCCCAGCGCAAGGAGCGCCTGCCGCGCACGCTCGTGTTCGTCTGCTTCTCCGCCGAGGAGAAGGGGCTGCGCGGATCGCGCGCGTTCGCCGGCGCGCCGCCTTTCCCGCTCGCGCAGGTCGCGGTCAACCTGAACCTCGAGATGCTCGGCCGGCCCGAAGCCGGCAAGGAGCGGAAGGCCTGGGTCACCGGGCGCAAGCTCTCCGACTTCGAGTCCATCCTGCAGCCAGCCCTTGCCCGGGCCGGCGTCGACGTCCTCGAGTTCCCGATGGAACGCATGCTCTTCTCGGCCAGCGACAACTACTCGTTCGCGAGCAAAGGCGTCGTGGCCCACTCGATCAGTGCCGGCACGCTGCACGCCGACTACCACCAGCCGGGTGACGAGGTCGACAAGCTCGATCTCGAGCACATGACGGCCGTGATCAGCGGCATCTACGAAGGCGTCGTCGAGTTCGCGACCCGTGCCGCGAAGCCCGCGTACAACGACCAGGGCAAGAAGGCGATCGCCGGCCGGTGAGCGCGGGCCGCCGCCCCGCTCACTCGAGATCGAACGGATTGCGCGGTCGGGTCTTGTCCTGGTCCTTCTTGGCCTCGTCGATCGCCTTGCCGAACATGTCCTCGAGCCGCTCCTTCTGCTTGCCGACCTGGTCCTTCGACTTCTGGAAGATCGAATCGAGGCGATGCGACTCCTGCTTGGAGTCGGCGAGCAGCCCATCGAGGTCCTTGCCGAGCTTCTCTTCGACCTTGATCGCGCGCGTGAGCCCGGTGCGGGTGTCGAGCTCGATGCGTTTGCCGCAACAGGGGCAGGGGAACTCGAACACGTCCTTGAGCATGGAAGTTCGTCGCCTCGTGAGCCGTCAGGAAGTCCGCACGTTATCCTCTGCCATCCTGCACCCACGTGGCCCTGAACGAAAAACGCGAGAGCTCCGGAACCGTTCCAGGGCCGCGCCGTCTGCGCCTTGCCTTGGACACGGCCACCATGGAGCCCACGCCCGCAGGGGGTTCCGCGGACGCGCCGGATCCAGATCACGAGACGGTGGCACGGGCACGTCAGGGTGACCGCGACGCGTTCCGCGCCCTCGTCGAGAACCATCAGCACAAGGTGTACGGACTGGTGTTGCGCGTGCTCCGTTGCGATCGGGAGAGTGCGGCCGACCTCGCGCAGGAGGTGTTCCTGCGCGTCTGGAAGGGCCTGCCGAACTTCGACCAACGCGCCCGTTTCAGCACCTGGCTGCACAAGATCACGATGAACCTCTGCATCAGCGAGTACCGCCGCCTGCGCGCGCTCAAGCGCGGCAAGTGGACGTTCTCGCTCGATGCGCCGGTCGACGGCACCGACGATCTCTTCATCGATCCGCCGAGCCGTGAACTCGCGCCAGGCGAGGCCGTGGATCAGCGCGAGTTCGCCGCGGCCGTGCGGCGCGCCGTCGCCGAGCTGCCGCAGGAGTTCCGTGACGCCGTCCTGCTGCGGGACCTGCAGGGGCTCGAGTACGAGGAGATCGCCGCGATCCTGGACATCCCGCCTGGCACCGTGCGTTCGCGGATCCACCGCGGGCGGTTGATCCTGCAGGAGAAGCTCGCGGAGTACCGGCCATGACGCCCTCCCGACCACTCGACGAGCGCTTCGCGGACTGGGTCGATGGCCGCCTTTCGGCCGCCGAGCTGCGGGCGCTCGAACTCGAACTCGAACGCGACCCGGAGCTCGAGGCCGCCGCGATCCGGTACCGGCAGACCGTCGAGTCGCTGCGTGCCGCGGTGCGCACCGGGCCGGCGCCGCAGAACTTCGCGGATGCGGTGCTCGGCGCCCTGGCTCCGGAACCGAAGGGCCACTGGCCGCGGCGCTGGCTGCCGTTCCTGGCGAGCGCCAGCGCTGCGGCGGCGCTGGTGCTGCTCTACTTCGTGTTGCAGCAGGTGCCGCCGCGTGGCGAGGTGCAGCAGAGTGCGCGCGCCGAGCCGGCGCACGAGCGCCTCGACCTCGGCCGGGACGAGCGCGCGCAGGAGGGAGACCGGTCGGGCGCGACCGTCGAGAACTCCAAGCAGCGGGAGGGAGATGACTCGCGGCCTTCCGCGCCGGCGTCTCAGGGGTCCGGCGAGAAGGGCGGCCTCTTGGATGTCGGTCTCGGCGCCAAGCCTGAACTGCAACCCTGGTCCGACCAGCGGGCGGCCGAAGGCAAGAAGACCGAAGGCAAGGAGACCGAAGCCAAGGACCAGGACAGCGTCCGCAAGATCGCCGCGCCGCCGGAGGCACCCCTACGCGAGGAGGAGGCCAGCCGCGAGCTCGCCAAGCTCGCACGCCCCGGAGCGCCTGGGAGCGGTGGCGGCGGCGGCGGCAAGGCCGCTGCCCGCGACGACAAGGTGGCGACGCCCGCAGCTCCGAGGGCCGGGCTACCGGCCGACGCCAAGCCGGCGGAGCGCCAAGCCCTGGACGAAGCGCTGGCGCTGCTGCTGCGCCCCGAGCCGGGGCGCACGGCCGGCGTCAAGACCCTGGACCAGTCGGCCGTGGTCAGCGAGCTCGGCGAACTCGTGCTCGTGGTCCAGGAGGCAGCGGCTCCCGAGGCCGCAGCCGGCGCGCAGACCCGGGCGCGCACCAAGTCGGCGCCGGCCCCGCTCGCCGCCGAGGAGCGCGCCGCGAGTCGCCGCGACAGCATCACCTCCCAACCAGGCGCGGACGCCTACGCCTGGGTCGCGAAGCTGGGCTTCGCTGCGAACCGCCTGCCGGTCGATCTGCAGGAACTCACGGGAGCGCCGTGGGTGAGCTTCGACCGCAGCGCGCGGATCGATGCGCCGCAGTTGCCGCCGGGCCGCCTGTTCATGGTCCAGGGCGATCGCGACCAGATCCGCGGCTTCGTCGGCGCCCTCTCGGCGCGCGTCGCCCAGCAGGGCGGGACGCTGACGCCGCGCCGGTTGCCGCTGCCGGTGCCCGCGCCGATGCAGCAGACGAAGCGGCCCGAGGCGCTGACCTTCTACCTGTTGCTGCCGCAGTGACCCGGATCAACGGCGGATCGAGACGCCCGCCACCGGCAATCCCCGCGCATCCGAGCAGCGCACGTAGGCTCGCTGCGTGCCGTCGTTCCTGAGCGTCAGCACGAGCCGGTTGTCGCCCGCCCGCAGGCGGATCAGCACCGACCCGAGGTCCGGCAGCGGCGTGCGTGGCGCCAGGCTGGTGTAGACCTCTTTCTCCGCGAGTGTCACCGCGAGCGTGCAGCCCGCGCCGACCCGCAGCACCACCTCGCGCTCGGCGTCCGAGGCGATCGTCAGCTGGACGACCGCTCCGCCCTTGCCGCTCTCCTCGACGACGACGTAACCGGGATCGAGCACCTGCCCGCCGGCGTTGCGATAGGCGGTGAGCGCCTGCGTGAGCGCCTTGTCGCTCCAGAATGCAGCGGTCTTCATCGTCGAGCGATCCGTCGCGTTCCAGCCCCAGTCGAGCAGGAGACGCGCGTGGGTCGGCTTGCCCTCCGGGCCGACCAGGAGCCCGGCGAGATCCTGCGGCGTCCACGGCAGGCCCGTGTCGACGAAGGTCGTCTTGTCGCTGCCGGCCAGCTCCGCGCACAGGCCCCGCTTCGAGAACACGAGCAGCTCGGCGTCACTGGCCTTTTGCAGCCTGGTCCACGGCAGTGGCAGGGCCTCGGCCTTGGGATCGGGCAAGAAGATCTCCTTGTCCTCGGTCCAGAACTCGATCTCGCGGATCGGCGTCTCCTTCCACAGGTAGCGCACGAACATCGTGCCCATCGCGTTGCAGCCGACGTCGTAGTAGCCCTTCTTCGGGTTGGGCGAGAGCTGCTCGACGCGGAACTCGAGCCGCCGGTACTCGGCGTTCGGATCGCGGCGCTCCTCCGGCTTCTTCTGCTCGTTCTGCTTGCGCTCCTCCTCGGTCAGCTTCGCGAATGCCTCCTTCATGAAGATCTGCAGGTTGCGTCCGTCCTTCTTCTGGTCCTTGAGCGTCACGTGGCGCGTGCCGTTCGGCATGCGCAGCTCGAGCCGGATGTCGCTGTTGTCCCAGTTGGGGACCGAGACGTAGCGGATGCCGGTGATCGCGAACATCAGTGCGTCCAGGTTGACGCCGCTCTCCCAGGGGCGCAGGCGGTTGGGCCACTCGGGGTCGTGCGCGGCGATCGGCCGGCCGTCCTCGTCGTAGAGTTCGCCCCATTCGCCGCCGGGACCGGCGAGCCGCAGCACTTCGTCGAAGGCCGCCTGGCGTTCCTTCGCATCCCGCTCGCAGAGCGCCGTCAGCAGCATCGCCTGGGTCAGGCCGGTCGTGTACATCGAGGTCGGCGTCGTGCCGACGCGTCCGCCGCGCCAGGCGAGGCGGGCGAGGGAGTTGCGCAGGTTGTCACGGCTCCGCTCCCCGGTCGGGAAGGTCCAACCGACCCAGAGCGGCGTCAGGTTGAAGTCGGCGAAGGGCGCGCGATGCGGCGTCCTGCTGACCGGCGACACTGCGGGCGCGAAGTACTGCAGGTCCTCGAGCCAGTACTTCTTCTCGATCTCCTGCATGATCTTGAACGTGTGCTCGACGTAGCGCTGGCCCGGCCGGTCGTTGGGCTTCTCGTTCTCCCAGGCTTGCGGCCGCTTCTCGCGGTCGATGCCGTCGAGCAGTTCACCGACTGCCTGGTAGGCGATCAGGAACATCACTCCGCTCGCGAACGAGAATGCACGCCGTCCCGCGGCCTCGGCATCGGCGATCAGGAACGCGCGCTCGCCGAGCTGTTGCGGGAACAGCGCCGCGTAGGCGCCGTGCAACTGCGTCTCGCCGCCGTGGAAGAACATCAGGGAGCCGTCGGGATCGCGGCGCTGGCGCTTGAGGCACACGTCGAGCAGCGGCCAGTGGGCCTCGATCAGCTTCGTGTCCTGCGTGGCTCGCCAGTACCAGAAGTGCAGCAGGATCACCCACGACGGCACCTCGCTGTCCTGCACCTGGATCTGCGTCCAATCGGTCGTCTTGCCCTGCAAGGCCGTCAGATCGAGGTCGAGCGGCACCTGGTCGGGCACCCGCCCGAGCACGCGGGTCGCATCGAAGAGGAAGCGCAGCAGCGTCGCGGCCTCTTCCCACATGTTGAAGCGCAGGAAGAGCAGCATCGGGCCGACGCTGTCGCGGACGAAGAGGCCGCGGTAGTTGACCATCGGCGCGACCACGCCGCTCTGCTGGTCCCGTTGCACGAGCAGCAGCACCTTCCAGTCCTCGAACAGGTCACGCAGCTTCTGGTGGTCCGTGTCGAAGTAGGTCGTGCGCGCGAGCGTCTGCTGCCAGTGCTTGAACGTCGCATCGGCGGCGGCGCCGGCGTTCAGCAATTGGACATCGGCCTTGGCTCCGTCCTTGCCCATGCCCGTGCCGAGCGCGAGCACGCTCGACCAGCTCTGTCCTGCGGGCAGGTCCCCGATCGTCGCGTGCAGGGCCCCGTCCTTCGCCTCGCCCTTGGCGAGGGAGACGCGCAGGTTGCGGGTCCTGGCGCCCTGGTCGTAGACGGCAGTCAAGTCGTTGCCCGCGCTCGTCGCCGGGCCCTCGACCGCGACGCGCAGGCCGAGTCCGCTGGCTGCAGCCCTGCCGGCCGTGACCTGCACGATGCGCGTGAGCTGTGCACTGCCCGGCGCAGCGAAGGTCAGCGTGCGCAGTGCGAGCCCGTCCTCGTTCGCATCCTCGGTCACCACGAAGTTCGCGCCCTTCACGCGGCGCACGCGCTGCAGCGGCAGGTCGACCGGCTGGCCACCCGCGGTCAGCTCGCAACTGATCTCGCCGAAGTGCCCCTTCGGGGCCCAGGCCACCGCGGTCTGGTAGCCGGGGCCCGTGATCGCCTGCAGGGTGTTCGCGCGCGCGCCGAGACCGGCGTAGGCGAACACGATGCCGTTGCCGACCGGGAACACGCCGCGGGTGCGCTTGTCCGGCTTGACGCCCTCGTAGCGGGCGTCCTGGCCCCAGGTCGACTGCGCGTCGAGCGCTGGCAGCAATTCGGCCAGCGGCGAGCGGATCGGGGGTTTCTGGTCTTGCGCGGAGAGCGAGGCCGCGAGCCTGAGGGCGATCGCGGTGAAGGGACGGATCCTGATCATCGGTGCAGGCTGGATTGCGGGGAGCGGCACCAACGTGGAACCGCTTGCGAGCCTCCCAAGGTTGCAGAGCCGAGCGCAGCGCGCAACACTTGCGCCCTTTTCTCGGGATCCCCTGGAACGCTGGCAGCGCAACTTCCTGGCCATCTGGCCGGGCCTCTTCGCGGTTTCCACCGGCGTTTCCGCCGTGCTGCCGGGCCTGCCGCTCTACATGGAGGAGAGCTTCGGCATCCGCGACCGGGAGGCGATCCGGACCTGGTCCGCGCTCGTCTTCGGAGCTGGACCGTTCTGTGCGGCCGTCATGGGCCCCGTCTGGGGCTCGATCGGGGATCGGCTCGGTCGCAAGGCGATGGTGCTGCGCTCGATCCTGGCGATCGCGGTGCTCAACGCGCTGATGCCGTTCGCGCCGAGCCCGATGTGGCTGATGGTGCTCCGCGCCGTGCAGGGGGTGTTCGCCGGTTACGTGGCGCCGGGGATCGCGATGGTCTCGGCCGGGGTCCCGCCCGGCCGCCAGGGCCGGGTCATTGCCTGGCTGCAGGTCGCGCTGGCCAGCGGCCTGCTCGCGGGGCCGCCGCTCGCGGCCGAGGTGGCCGAGTACCTCGGCCGTGCCTGGGTGTTCTGGTTCACGGCGGTGGTCAGCGGCCTCGCGGCATTGCCCGTCCTGGTGCTCGCGAGGACAAGAGCACGCTCGCGGGCGGACCGCGCGACCAGGGTCTGGTCCGCGGCTTCTTGACCGATCTGCGCTACCTGGCCGAGAACCGGCTGCTCGCCGCGTTGCTCGTCCTGCTGCTGGTCATGCGCCTGGGCCAGAACATGATCGAGCCGATGCTCGCGCTCTGGGTGCGCGAACTGGGGCCCCTGCCCTTCGTCCTCTCCGATGCCCGCGACCGAGAGCATGCGATCGACCGCACGGTGGCGCTGGCCTACACGATCCTCGCGGTGGCCCAGATCGTGTGCACGCCGCTCTGGGGCCGGCTCTCGGACCGTACCGGACCGCTGCGCTGCCTCGCGGCGGCGTCGCTGGGCCTCGGCGGCGCCCTGTTGGCGACCGGCTACGTGCGCTCGATCGAAGGCTACCTGCTGCTGCGCGGCGTGGCGGCCCTGTTCATGGCCGGGGTCATGACGCTGGCCTACGCGGCGGCGAGCCGGCGGGTTCCACCCGGGCGCCGCTCGCTCGCGTTCGCGCTCGTGCAGAGCTGCATCCAGTTCGGGCTCTCGCTGGGGCCGGTGCTCGGCGCGGCACTCGTGCCGATCGACGGCAGCCGCGCCGGCGACTCCGGGGTCCGGGGGCTCTTCGCCGTGGCTGCCACCTGCCTGCTGGTGGCCGGTGTGGGGATGGTCCTGCTGCGCTTGCTGCCGGCGCGCTACCACGCCGATGCCGCCGTGCCGGCGGAAGAGCGCCACTGATCAGCGCACGACGCCGCGGCGCAAGAGGGCGAGCGGATAGCGCGTGCCGCGCCAGACGATCGCACCGCGGACCAGGGCCAGGGTCACCGAGCGCAGCAGCGCCCAGGCCAGGATTCCCATCCCGAGCGGTGCTGCGAGCGCCGGAGCCTTGCGCCAGCCCTGCCGTGCCGCGAGCCATGCCGCCGGCAGCGCATGCGCGTGCAGGGCCAGCCCGGCCGCGACCCCGGCCGCCGTGCCGGTGCACGGACCGACGAGCCCGAGCAGCCAGACGGCCGCGAGCAGCAGGGCAACCGGGACGCCGATCCGGGTCGAGAACCCGAACGCCGCGAAGAAGTTCTTCTCGAGCACGTGCACGAGGTCGCCGGGACTGCTGCCCCAGGTCGAGTGCAGGTCGCCGGCGCCGAGGCACACGCGGGTCCTGCCCCCGGTCCGGCGCACGAGCAGACCGAGCTTCACGTCGTCGATCACCTCGAGGCGCAGCGGTTCGTGGCCGCGGAACGCCCGGTAGGCGGTCGTGCGCACGAGGTTGAACGCGCCGACGCCGCACATGCCGCGCGGGTGGTCGGCGTTTCCCCGTGCGGCATGGCGGGCCAGGGCTGCGTGGAACGCGAGCAGCGTGGCCTCGGCCAGGAACGGCAGCGGGACGTGCCCCGGCGTCAGCGTGACGTGGTCGGCGCGATCCCGGTCGGCCAGGGCGATGGCGCGGCTGACGACGTCCTCACGCAGGGTCGAGTCCGCGTCGCAGAACAGCAGCCACTCGCCACGCGCCTGCTGGGCGCCGCAGTGCAGCGCGTGCGGCTTGCCGAGCCAGCCCGCAGGCAGCGTGTCGATCCGCAGGGGCACCACGGCCGGCGAGACGGCGGCGAGGTCCGCGAGCACGGTGGGGGTGGTGTCGGTCGAACGGTCGTCGACCACGACGAGCTGCAGCTCGACACCGCGCTGGGCGAGCAGCGAAGCGACGACCTGCGGCAGCCGCGCGGCCTCATCGCGCGCGGCGACGATCGCCGTGACGCGCGGCCGAGGCCCGGGATCGGTTGCCGCCGGCAGCCGGTCCAGCCGCCGGATCGCACGGATCTGGGTCATGCACGAAACGAGCAACAGACCCGCGACCAGCCACAGGGCGAAGCTCATCGCCGGGACCGGGACGAGGGTCCGCCGGCCCGGGTGCGCGCACGGCCGCCGGCGGCTGCTAGTCTGCACGGCCGATGTGCCTGTTGATCGTCCTCGTCGGCGTCGACGTC
>CAZSKV010000471.1:0-8390 GCA_964607495.1 uncultured candidatus Brocadiaceae bacterium | reverse complement strand
CGGATCTGCTCCGGCCGGATGCCGGCCTTGTCGAAGAGCGCCCGGTAGTGGGGCGAGAAGGGGTAGAGATACTCGCGCACGTACCGGGAGAGCAGCTCGCCCTGCAGCCGCCGCGTCTGGCGCGGGGCCATCTGCAGGAGTTCCCTCCAGGGCTTCATGTTCGTCTCGGCTGCTGACTCTCTAGGTGTTCACGACGCCGAGGTTTCAGCCCACAGGACTCTCTTGAATCATGTGGGTTCAGGCAACCTCGGCACGCAGTCGATCTATCGACAGATGGCGCGCTGACCTTTCGGCGCGCGCCGAGGACGCGAGTGACGGACGACACGACCAGGAACGGGCACGGAAACGCGCGCGGCGGAGCGCCCGAGGGCATCGCCGTTTCGCCACCTGGACGCTTCCGCCAGCCCCGGGTCGTGCTCGTGCTCGGCGGCGGCGGCATGCGCGGGTTCACGCACATCGGCGTGATCCGGGCCTGCGAACGCCTCGGTCTGCCGATCGACGAGATCGTCGGCACGAGCATGGGCTCGGTGATCGGCGCGCTGCATGCTTCGGGGCGCGACTCGTTCGAGCTCGAAGAGGACGTCGGCGAACTCGAGCTCAAGGACTACTTCAAGCTCAACCTGCTGAAGTTCCTGGTGAAGGGCTACCGGCACGCGTCGGTCTACAAGGGCAAGACCTTCCACGATTTCCTCGGCCAGCGCCTGCCGCAGAAGTCGTTCCGCGAGTTGCGCAAGCCGTTCTTCTGCAATGCGCTGTCCCTGACGTCGGGAGCGATGCGCTACTTCGGCCTCGAAGGCGACGAGAGCACGAGCGTGGCCGACGCGGTCTATGCGAGTTCGTGCCTGCCGGGGATCTTCGAGCCCCTGCAGCTGCAAGGCGATGCGCTGATCGATGGGGGCATGGCCGAGGCATTGTGCCTCAAGGTCGCGCATGCCCGCCGCCCCGACCTGATCATCGCCGTCGACCTCTCGCACAAGGACCACCACCGGGTGACGCCATACCGGGCCAGCCTCCCGCACATCCTGTTCCAGACCTACGAGATCATGGGCAACGCGATCAACGAGCAGAACCTGCATCGTTACGTGACGCCCAACGTCGTGCTGCTCAAGCCGAAGGTCTCGCACTTCTCGCTGCTCGAGGCGCCGGACCTCAAGGAGATCGTCCGGCTCGGCGAACGCGAGGCGCTCGAGGGCCTGACCACGCACCCCTTGACCCGCTATCTCTGCGACCCTGCGCTCGTGCGCGAGGTCGAACGCTCGGTGCACGCCCCGCGCGACTACGTCCACCTCGACGTGGACATGAACCTCTGCATCCACTGCGGGGTCTGCGCGGTCACCTGCGCGACGCAGGGCTATGCGGCGGTGCCCGTCGGCGACGTCGTCAAGAAGCTGCACAACTACGAGTGCACGCGGGACGGGGCCTGCGAGCGCAACTGCCCGACCAAGGCGATCCGCCTGCGGAACCTCTGACGGCACCCGGGCGCGGACCGCGCGCGGCGCCTGGCCGCCCGTGGCATCGGCAGGAGGTCCCGGACTGGGAACGCGGGTCTGGACAACCGGCGGTTCCGAGGTAGGTTTCTGCGCACGATTCGTGGGAGACCGCTCGAGCCCGAGAGCCTCCCGACCTGATGAATGGAACGAAGATGACCTTCCTGCCTGAGTTGTTCCTGCTCGCTGCGCTGGCCTCGCCGGTCGACGCCGATCCTGCGATCGCGCCGGTTGCGGCGACTGCGCCGCAGCAGAGTGGCGGCAATTGGTGGGGTTGGTGGCGCAACCGCTACCCAGGCCGGGGCACCCCTGAGCCAGCCACCCTGCTGCTCGTGACCGGGAGCGTGATCGGTTACGGCGTGATGCGTCTGCGCCGCCGCAAGGACGGGGCTCCGAAGGAGAACTGAGATCGCCCTGCAAGCCGCACTCGCGGCTGCGGTGCTGCTCTTCGTCTACTGGGAGCCGCTGCTGGCCTACGTACGTGACCAGCATTACCAGGAGCACTTCGTCTATCTGTGGCTCTTCCTGGCCGCCGCGCTCTGGCGCAGCCTGAAGGCGCCGTTCCGCGCGCGCTTCGGCGTCTCCACCGCGCGCGACTGGATCGGGATCACCGCCAGCGCTGCCGGCGTGCTGCTCGTGTGGTTCAGCTCGGTTGCCGGTTCCTCCACCGGCCTGCGCACTTCGCTGGTCGCGTTCCTGGTCGGCTGCGCGGTGCTCGCCGTGCCCCGCTGGACCGTCAAACGCTGCCTGCTGCACGGCCTGCTCCTGCTGCTCTGCTTCGGCCTGCCGCACGCGCTCTACTACCCGATCACTTCGCAACTGCAGTGGGGGGTGGTTGCGCTGGTCGAAGTGCCGGTCCGGCTCGGGCTCGCGGGCTATCGCGTCGAGGCGGCCACGGTCGTGTTCCCGCACTACAACCTCGAGATCACGGCGGACTGCTCCGGACTCGGGCAGCTCGTGACCTTCCTCGGGATCGCCGCGCTGGGCGTGCTCAGTTCGGCCCAGCGGCGCTCGCGCACCTTGTTCGTGTTCGGCCTCGCGGTGGTGCTGGCCTGGCTGTCGAACCTGGCGCGCGTCGCCCTCTTCGTGGGGCTGGTGGCGCTCGGTTGGACCGGATCGGTCGAGAGCAGCTTCTGGCACGCTGCGCTGGGTTGCCTCGTGTTCGCGCCCTTCGTGCTGGTGCTGATCGGCGTGATCCTCAGGACCCATGTGCCGCTCCCGGCCGCGCACACGCAGCCGCTCGTGCCGGGCCGCGTGCCGGTCGCGGGCCTGCTGCTGCCGCTGCTCGCAGTCCACCTTGTGTTCGGCCGTCCCGAGGACACTTCGTTCGCGGCGCCGGCCCACTTCGCGGGCCTGGCGACGCCTCCCGGCCACAAGCTGCAGATGCGCGCCCCGAGCGAGGCGGACGAGAAGTCGAGCTATGGCACGCCATGGCTGCTGCACGCGCGCTTCGTGCGCGACGACGAGGCGTTCTTCGACCTCTTCCACTACGTCACGCGCTCGCGTTCCCACCTCTGCGTGCACAAGATCGCGCACTGCGTCTCCGCCCCCGGCATCACGCCGCGGTACGAGGCCCCGGTCGAGGTCGGCGGCCGGCAGTGGTGGCGGCTCGCGCTCGACGCCGAGGATCCACGCGCCAGCGCCCACATCTACTTCGCGTTCGAGGTCGGTGGCGTCCGGCGCGACGATTCGGCGGCGACCCAGCTCGAAGTGATGCGCCAACGCCTGTTGTTCGGCGCGTGGGAGGTGCGCCTGACCCGGATCATGCTGCCGGGGCCGCTCCCGGCCCAACCCAACGAGTACGAACGCCAGGTGCTCGGCTGGCTCGGCACGCAGACCGCGACCCGGGATTGAGCCGCGCGAAGCGGCTTTGCGCGGCACCGGGCCGTCTGCTATCCAGGCGCCATGGATGCCGCTGCCGAGGTCGCGATCATCGTGGGTGCGTCCGCCGGGATCGGCGAGGCCCTCGCCACGGAACTCGCCGCGCGCGGCACGCGGGTCGCGCTGGTCGCCCGCCGCGAGGCGGAGCTCGCGCGCGTGCGGGCGGCGATCGGGGCCGAGCGGGCGCGCACCTACCAGCACGACGTGCAGCAGACCGAGGCCGCCGAAGGGCTCTTCGCGCGCATCGAGCAGGAGATGGGGCCGGTCACGGCGCTGTACTTCGTGGCAGGCATCCTGCTGCCGGTCGAGCTCGACGAATTCGACACCAACAAGGACGTCACGACCTTCGCCGTGAACACCCTCGGCGGGATCGCGTGGGTCAACGCCGCGGCGCGGCGGTTCCTGCCGCGCAAGCGCGGCCTGATCGTCGGCGTCTGCAGCGTCGCCGGCGACCGGGGCCGGATCGGCCGGCCCGGCTACTGCGCGTCGAAGGCCGGCCTCGACTGCTTCCTCGAGTCGATCCGCAACCGGCTCTGGCGGCATGGCGTGCAGGTCACGACGATCCGGCCCGGTTTCGTCGCGACCGCGATGATCGCGGGCGCCAAGGTGCCCGAGCGCGGCCTGCTGCGGCCGGTTCCCGCCGCAGCCTGTGCGCAGGGCATCCTGGCGGCCGTGGCGCGCAAGACCGCGATCGCCTACGTGCCAGCCCGCTGGCGCCTGGTCATGGGCGTGCTGAAGGCGATCCCGTCCTGCGTGTTCCGGAAGTTGTCGGTGTGAGCAGCTCCAGCTGGGAGCGCGAGGAGGTCCGCGGCTGGGGAGGTGCGAGCCGCGGCGAGGCCATGGTCGCGCGGCCACAGGATCTCGCGCAATTGCAGGCCCTCTTCGCCGAGGCGGCGCGGACCCGCGCACCCATGGCCCTGCGGGGGGCCGGGTGCTCGTACGGCGATGCGGCGATGCTCACGGCAGGGCATGTCGTCGATCTGACGCGCATGAACCGGATCCTCGAATTCGATGCCGCGACCGGGATCGTGCGCGCCGAACCGGGGGTCACGATCCGGGATCTCTGGCGGCACACGATCGGCGCCGGCTACTGGCCCGTGGTCGTGCCGGGAACGATGGCCGTGACCCTTGGCGGGGCCGCCGCCATGAACATCCACGGCAAGAACAACTTCGCGGTGGGGTCGTTCGGCGAGCACGTGCGCGCGCTCCGGCTCCTGCTCCCGGACGGCGGGCTCGTGCGTTGCACGCGCACCGAGCAACCCGAGCTCTTCCATGCCGCGATCGGCGGCTTCGGGATGCTCGGCGCGTTCGTGGAGCTCGAGTTGCAGCTCAAGCAGGTGCATTCGGGACGCCTGCGCGTGCAGGCGCTGCTCGCGCGCGACCTCGACGCGAACCTGCAGATCCTCGAAGAACACCGCCAGGACGCCGACTACCTGGTCAGCTGGCTCGATGGCTACGCGCGCGGCGGCGCTCTCGGCCGTGGCCTGGTCCACCGTGCCGACCACTTCGCCCCCGGCGAGGATCAGGTGGGAGAGCGCATGCTGAGCCCCGCGCAACAGGACGTGCCCGCCTACGTGCTCGGGTGTGTGCCCAAGGGCTGGCTGTGGCCCGCACTCTGGCTGCTGGTCAAGGGCGGCGGCTTGCGCGGCCTCAATGCCGCGAAGTTCGCGGCCGCACGCCGCGAAGCCCGCCGACCGCCGTATCCGCAGACCCACGGGGCGTTCCATTTCCTGCTCGACTACGTGCCCGGCTGGAAGCGCGCGTTCTGGCCGGGCGGCCTGATCCAGTTCCAACCCTTCGTCCCGGCGGCGGGGGCGTCGCGGGTCCTGCGCCAGCTCCTGGCGAGCTGTCAACACGAAGCCCTGGTGCCCTACTTGCTGGTGCTCAAGCGCCACCGCGAGGACCCGTTCCTGATGACCCACGCCATCGACGGTTTCTCGCTGGCGATGGAGTTCGCCGTGACCGCCGCCAACCGCACACGGCTCTGGGAGCACTGCGCGCGCATGGCCGAGGTGGTGCTCGATGCCGGCGGTCGCTTCTACTACGCGAAGGACGGCGGCCTCGCCGCCTCGTCGTTCACGCGCATCCACGGCGCGGCCGCGGTCCAGAAGTTCCGCGAGCTCAAGCTGCGCCACGACCCGCAGAACCTGCTGCAGACCGACCTCTCGCGCCGGCTCGGCGTCCTCGGGGGGCTTGTGCCCGCTCCGCCGCGCGCCTAGACTCCTGCGCCGTTGGAACTTCCGTCCGCCATCCACGAACCGGCCCCGTACTGGGGAGGTTCGGCATGCGGTACCTGCGGCCCCCGGGGAGAAACCTTCAAGGCGCGCCCAGGAACAGCCGATGCCATGGCCGACACCCCTGCCGCCTGCAGCGGCGCTCGCGGAACTGCCGCGAGAGCACGCCGCACTCCCAGCGGCCTATCTGACGCTTGTCGAAGAGATCTTCAAATCACGTGACGTTTGCCTCCCTCGGGCTCAAAGAGCCCGTTCTCGCGGGAGTCGCTGCCGCTGGCTACGACCAGCCGACCGAGATCCAGCAGCGCTCGATTCCGCTCGTACTCCAAGGCCATGACCTGATCTCGTGCGGCCAGACCGGCAGTGGCAAGACCGCTGCCTATGGTCTGCCGATCCTGAATCGCCTCGCCGGCGGACCCCATGGCCTGCGCGCGGTGATCCTCGTGCCGACCCGTGAACTCTGTGTGCAGGTGGCCGAGAACCTGCGCGTCTATGCGCAGTACGCCGGCCTCGGCGTGTGCACGGCGTTCGGTGGGATCGACCTCTCGATCCAGACCAGCGCCTTCAAGCGCGGGCTCGATGTGCTCGTCGCCTGCCCGGGCCGCCTGATCGACCATCTCGAGCGCGGCAACCTGACGCTGCAGAAGCTCGAGATCATGGTCCTCGACGAGGCCGACCGGATGCTCGACATGGGCTTCATCCCGCAGATCCGGCGCATCTTCGTGCGCGCGCCGCAGGAGCGGCAGAACCTGCTCTTCTCCGCGACGATGCCGCCCGAGGTCGAGGAACTGGTCAAGGACTTCCTGCCCAAGGCGGAGCGGGTCCAGGTCGGCACGCGCTCCCAGGCCGCGACCTCGATCGAACATGCGTTCGAGCCCGTCGACAACGCCGGGAAGACGCGGCGGCTCGCGCAGCTGCTCGCGCGCGAGAGCGGCCGCGTGCTGGTCTTCGTCAAGACCAAGCTGCGCGCCGAGCAGCTCGGCAACCAGCTCAAGCGCGCGCACCTGCCGGCCGACTCGATCCACGGCGACAAGGGCGCCGAGCAGCGCTACACGGTGCTGCAAAGCTTCGACCGCGGCAAGACGCGCTTCCTGGTCGCGACCGACGTCGCGGCCCGGGGCATCGACGTCTCCGGGATCGACCTCGTGATCAACTACGACATGCCGCACTCGGTCGAGGACTACGTGCACCGGGTCGGCCGCACCGGCCGCGCTGGGGCGTCCGGGCGGGCGATGACCCTGGTCGGGCCCGCGGACCGCGGCCTGCACCATGCGATCGTCCGGCATCTGGCCGGCAAGGGGCAGCAGGTCGCTCTCGACGCCGGGCAAGCAGCGCCGGCCGGGTCGTCCGGACACCACGCCCCGCGGCAGGATGCCGGCCACGATCACGCCCACCATGCGCCTGCACACCGCGCGCACTCCGGCGCGGGGGCCGGCCGCCGCCGGCGCCGCGGCCGCGGCGGTCGCGGCGGTGGTCGCCGCAGCGTCGTGGCGGCGTCTTGAATCGCGAGAGGGGCTGGCCCTAAGTGTGCCCCGTCACGGAGTGATCATGGGCACCTACCTGCTGTTCGCGCTTCCTTTCCTGTTGCTCGCGATGTGGGCCTCGTACCGCGTCAAGAGCACCTTCGCCCACTACAACCAGCAGCCGATCCGATCCGGCGTCTCCGGTGCCGAAGCGGCGCAGATCATCCTGCGCGCGGCCGGCATCACGGACGTGGGGATCGAGGTCGCGCCGGGCATGTTGAGCGACCACTACGACCCGGCGAAGAAGGTCGTCGCGCTCTCCGCCGAGGTCCTGAACGGCCGGACCCAGGCGGCGGTGGCCGTGGCCGCCCACGAGGTCGGGCACGCGATCCAGCACGCCCAGGCCTATGCGCCGATGCAGGCCCGGTCGGCGCTCGTGCCGGTCGTCGGCCTGATCAACACCCTCGCGATGCCGATGTTCCTCGCCGGGATCTTCATGCACCTGCCGGGCCTCGCGCTGGTGGCGGTGATCGCCTACGGCGCCGGGACGCTCTTCCACCTGGTCACCCTGCCGGTCGAGTTCGATGCCAGCCGGCGCGCAATCCAGATCCTCGAGCGCTCGGGCATCGCCACCGCCGACGAGATGGTCGGCGTGCGCAAGACCCTGTTCGCGGCCGGGTTCACCTATGTCGCCGCGACGCTCGTGTCGCTCGTGGAGCTGATCTACTGGCTGTGGCGCGCCGGCCTGATCGGCGGTGCGGCCCGCAGTGACGAGGCCTGAGGATGCTGCGCTGGATCTGGCGCCTGGCCGTCGTGATCGCGGTGGTCGGCTACGGCGCCTGGGAGATCCACGCCTTCCTGACGGATTCCCGCCGCACCGCGCGCGTCGAGCGCGCGCTCGGCCAGGCAGCCGGTTCTGGCCAGACCGTGCAGGTGCCGCCGAGTGACTTCGGGGTCTACGCGGGCACCTTCGTGGTCTACCTGCCGCCGGCCGGCCAGAAGCAACTCCCAGCCGAGCTGCAGGAGATCGTCGGCCCGCCCCTGTTCCGCAAGGTCGCCACGGGTCCCGAGTGCCGGGAGTCGGACCAGGTGGTCGCGTTCCGCGGCGCCGACCGCAAGCTGCTCTACGTGCACGTGTTCGACGGGCTCAAGAGCGGCCGGCTCGGGGTGAACGAGCAGGGCGACCGGCTGGTCGTGACCTCCGGCTGGTAGGCGGTTCCGGGGCGCGGATTCGACGGCCGGAAACGGCGCGCGGGCGCCGCGCGCCCCGCTACCTTGCGCGCCGTGTTGCCCGATCCAGCCACTTGCTACGAGGCTCTCGCGAG
>CAZSKV010000470.1:0-6901 GCA_964607495.1 uncultured candidatus Brocadiaceae bacterium | reverse complement strand
GCTGCGCTCGGTCGTCATCGGCCGCAACAACTGGCTCTTCTTCGGCAGCGAAGAAGGCACCAGGGGTTCGCTCGTGCTGATGAGCCTCGTCCAGTCGTGCAAGGAGCTCGGCATCAGCCCGCTCGCCTACATCCGCGACGTGATGTTGCAGATCAACCAGGTCCCCGCCTCACGCGTCCACGAACTCACGCCGCGCGCCTACAAGAACAACGCCGAGGCTGCGGCTCGTGCCGTCAACGCTCGCCGCGAACTCGCCGCAGTCGTCGCCAACTTGAAGTTCGCTTTCTGACCGCCGTTCGTTCGGGGTGATTGCGGCCGCGGTGTCCAGGTGCGGTTGCCAGGACAGTTACCGCCAACCAGGGCCGCAACGAGATGCGCCCACGTCCGCACTCGTCCGCGCTTGCTCTGGACAGAGCAGAACTCATGCGCGGTGAGCACCGCGACGCGACGGCCTTCATGTCTCGACTGCATCACCACACCTCGCTCCTGCATCACTCGAACCTGAAGTACACCGGTTGGCCGTCGAACATCCCGCCCCACGCGCTGAACCCCTGAAAGCCCGCCTGCGCCAGCTTGATCCGCACATGGAACACCTTGGCGAGGGCTGGAGCCGGCCATCCGCTCGACCGGAGACTGATTGCGGGCGCTAGCGAGGATGTTCACGACCGGCCCCTAGGCCGGCGCGGACTCGGTGCGGACCTGGAGCGTGTCGCTTTGTGCGCACACGGCGCGCAGTTGGTCTGCGCGACCGGGACACTGGCAAGGACGGGCATGCCGAACCCGACCACGGACACCGTGCGCATGCGTTGTCTCCAGCGGGCGAGCCGAAGGGGACGGAGAAGTTCCGTCGCGGGCGACTACAGGGTCGAGAGTCTGGTCGGTCAACCCCCCCGGCCGCCGGGTTGATGGGCCACAGAGTTGGCATGGATCGTCGATGACCGCGCGGGCCCGGTGCACGGCACCTCCCCATGGCGTAGCCCCGAAGCCGGCGATGCCGCAGTCAGCGCCGACACGGCGCAGGGCGGCTGGTTCCGCGTGACCCATGGGCCGGGCCCGCTCCCGCCAGCTTCGCGGCCAGGTTCCAAGACGAAAGACTCATCGCCCATGTTCTGCCGCGGCTCTCGCTGCCGGCCGGCGTGTGGCGCGACACCGGCGCGCTCCGGCTCGAGCACGGCGCGCTCGTCGCGGGCCGCGTGGTCGCCGCGGGCAACGCCAGCCCGATCGCAGGCGCCGAGATCCTCGCGATCCCCGTCGGCACGCAGACCGGCGTGATCTCGATGGCCGGCGAAAGGCCCTTTGTGGCGGCCCGCACGGACGCGGACGGGAGGTACCGGATCCCAGGGGCGCCGTTCTCGACGCGGTCGATCGTGGCCATGGCGCAAGATGCCGGGCAGCAGCCAGGCCTCGGCGACGTGGCCGTGCCCGCGCACCGTGTGCTCGGCGAGCGCGAGCGCAGTCCGCAGATCGCCCTCGCCGCAACATGATCGGCTCGGCGTTTCCACATTCCGGGGCCCTGATCCCACCCCGCGGCGCGGCGCTTCGGCGCTTTCCCCGGCAGGACTCGCACTCGCGAGCTCGAGCGCGCATCGCCTCGAGCGCGGGTCGGCGTCCGGGTCCCACCATCCGCGCGAGCGTAGGTGTGCCGCCGAGCGGCCGCTATCGTCCTGCCATGCGTTTCGCCGCCGCGCTGTCGACGAACCCCTCACTCGCGGAGGCCTGCACGGAAGCGGCGCTCGCGGCCAGGCAGCAGCTCGAGGGCGACCGCGTCGACCTCTGCGTCGTGTTCGTCGCGGCGAACTATCCGGAGCCGGAGCGCAGTGCCGTGCTGCTCGCGGATGCGGTCGACCCGCGCTGCCTCGTGGGCTGCACCGGAGGCGGGATCCTCGGCGCCGGCCGCGAGGTCGAAGGCCGCCCGGCAGTCAGCGTCGTGCTCGCGCACCTTCCGGGCGTCACGTTGCACGCGACGCACTGGACCGATGCGGACCTGCCGAGCGCCGATGCGCCGCCATCGGCCTGGAGCGAGGGCGTGGGCATGGCCGCGGCGGAGGCCAAGGGCATCCTCGTGCTGCCCGAGCCGTTCTCGTGCGCCGCCGACAAGCTGCTCGCCGGTCTCGACTATGCGTATCCGGGAGTGCCGAAGATCGGCGGCATCGCGAGCGGCAGCCGGCAGCCCGGCGGGCACGTGCTCTTCCTCGGCCGGCAGGCGCATCACGGGGGCGCCGTCCTGCTCGGTTTCTCGGGGCAGGTGGTGCTCGACACAGTCGTCGCCCAGGGTTGCCGGCCGTTCGGCAAACCCGGGCGGATCACGCAGGCCGAGAACCACTACCTGGTCGCAGTCGACGGCAAGCCAGCGCTCGCCTTCCTGCACGAACAGCTGCAATCGCTCTCGCCCGCCGACCAGGAACTCGTGCGCGGCTCGCCGGTGTTCCTTGGCATCGGCGCCGATCCGTTTGCCGGACAGCCACCGGCGGCCGGCGAGTTCCTGATCCGCAACCTGCTCGGCTACGACAAGAAGACCGGCATGCTGACGGTCGGCGAGCTGCTCTCGGTCGGCCGCATCGTGCAGTTCCATCTGCGCTCCGCCGAAGCGAGCAGCGAGGATCTGCGGCAGATGCTCACGCGCCGGCTCGACGCGCAACCCGGGACCAGTTGGCCGCGCGGGGCGCTGCTCTTCTCCTGCCTGGGCCGGGGCGAGCACCTCTACGGCGAACCGGACCACGACAGCCGCCTGTTCTTCGACCTCGCCGGCCAGGTCGCACTCGGCGGCTTCTTCTGCAATGGCGAGATCGGTCCGGTGGCGGGCACGACCTACCTGCACGGCTACACGTCGTCGTTCGGGATCTTCCGCGAGCCCGCCGGATGATCCGCAGGGCCGTGACGGCGCTCGTGCACGCGTGGCTCGTGCTCGACTTCTTCGGCGACAGCCGGCGCACCGGACACGGCGGCAGCACGCTGACGACTGCGGCCTGCACGAACTCGTTCCTCGGCCTCGTGCTCGCGGCGTTGCTCTACCCCGAGGTGCCGTTGGTCGCGTACGCGGCCGCGAACCTGTCGTTGTCCACCCTGCTCGCCGCGATGGGCGCCGTCGCCGATCCCGAGCGGCGGGCCCGTGCGCGCGCCGACCAGGTGCTCGTGCGGACCGCGCCGGTTCCGGGTGGCACGCTCGCGCTCGCGCGGGCGCTGCACGGCATGAGCCACCTCGCGCTGACCACGATCGCGATCACGATCCCCCCGGCGGTGCTGGTCGGCTTCCTGGCCGGCACTCCGCTCGCGACCGCCGCCTACCTGCTGGCCGCGGTCGCCTGCGCTGGACTGGCCGCCGGCACGCTCGCCCTGCTCGTGCGCCTGGCGGTCCCGGCCCGGCAGGAACTGGCTGCTGCCACGCTCAAGCTCCTGCTCTTGACCGGTGGCCTCTATGGGTTCCTCGCGGTCTTGCCGAACCTGCACCAGACCGCCGCCGCGCTGCCCGGTGGCGACCTCGCGGCCCGCTGCTGGCCGCCGTACTGGGCGGCACGGGCCCTGGCCGGCGACACCGCCTACGCCGCGCTGCTCCTGGGTGCCTTGCTCGCGCTGGTGGGCGCCGGCTGGGTCTGGCCCGAAGCCGATTACCGCACGAGCCGTGCCGGCCGCGGCCGGCCGCTGCTGACGCGGCTGCTCGGCTGGCTGAGTGCGGACCCGGCCGAGCGCGGGGCCGGGATCTTCGTGGCGACGATGCTCCTGCGCTCCCCCGGCTACCGCTCGAAGGCCATGCCGCTCTTCGGCGTGCCGCTCGCGCTGCTGCTCGCGGTCGGGCGCGGCGGCGACGCCGCGGCCCTGTGGCTCGGGATGACCCTGCAGTTCCCGGCGATCTTCGTGCCGTTCCTGGCCCACTTCCTGCCGCGGGCCGACGAGCCCCGTGCGGCCTGGGTCTTCGCCGCGGCGCCGATCGACCCGAGGCGCCTGGGCCAGCGCGCCGCCGCACTCGCGCTCGTCACGCACGTGCTGGTCCCGGTGCATGCCGTCGCCCTGCTGGCGCTGTTCGTGGTCGGGGCGCCCTGGCGCCTTGCCTGCGCGCAGAGCGCGTTTGCCCTGGCCTGCGGGATCGGCGTGACCTGGTTCACCGTGCGCGCGCTGCCGGGCATGCCGTTCACCTCGGCCGAGGAACAGGACGAAGCCCCACTGGGGTTCGGCGGGATGTTCGGCCTGGCGATCGGCCTGGCCCTGCTCGGCGGCGCTTTCGCACCTCTGGCGGCGCAATGGTCCGGACTGGGGCTGGGGCTGCTGGCGGGCGGCATCGCGCTGTACGCCATGCGCGCCCGGAGGCAACCATGAGCCAGGAGATGCGCCAGCCTCCCTTGCCACCCACCCTGCGGCGCGAGCTGCTGGCCCTGCTCGTGCTCTATCTGGCGGCCGCCATCCTGCCGGTCCTGATAGGACTGCTCACGACACCCCCACCGGGCAGGTGAGCGGCTTGCGCCCGCAACCGACCCCTGCTAGCGTGTCCGGGTCCATCCAGCCAGGAGGCCTTCCCATGGCGTGCGCAGATTCCTTCGATGGTCTGGAAGCCGCGGCCCAGAGTGTGCCGAGGGCCCTGCCCAGACCGGCCAGCAGGCCGGTCCAAGCATCCGCGCAGAAGGCAGAGACCGGCCGTGCCATCGCCAAGAGCGGCGACAAGGACCCCGGCAGCGATTCGCGGTTCAGTCCGGACCCGATGTCGTCGACCGATCGCTACCGCCTCGTCACTCCGTTCTCGCTCCGCCTGTAAAGTCGGGGCCCAGCGCGGGTCGACAATCCCCGCGTATGACCAAGACCCGGACGAGAGACCGGCGCAAGTCAGGGCGTCTGCCCGCGAACACTTGCGCAGCGCTCCTGGTCGAGGGCGTCACCGGCTGCAACCAGGCATTCGGTGCGGTCATGGACATCTCGCGCGGGGGAATCCGCGTGCGCACGCCGCAGCCACCCGAGAAGTTCGACCGGGTCACGGTGCGGATCGCCGTCGGCGAAGCGGTGCACGAACTCCGCTGCCGTTGCGTGCGCGTGCAGAAGGTCGGCCGCGCCACCTATGACGTCGGTCTGCACTTCGATCCCGAGCTCGTGACCGCCTCCGATCTGCTCGCGATGCTGTTGCCGCAGAAGCACGATTGAGCTCTGCTCGGCGCATGCACGAGCCGCTGCTCGTGGTGCGTCGCGGCGCCCTCGGCGACACCCTGCTGATGATCCCCGTGCTCCGGGCGCTGCGCGCGCAGGAGCCGCAGCGGCCGCTGCACTTCGCCGGCAATCTGGACTTCGCGGTGCTGCTCAGCCACTTCGGCATCGTCGATCGCGCGCTCTCGAGCGAGGACTTGCAGCTCTGGCGCCGGCCCGCGCCCGCAGGGGCACTGGTCGAGGGGCGTGACTTCGACCCGCGCCTGGGGCCGCAGTGCACCCGCCCCGCAGCGGAGGAGCTGCTGCTGCGCGTGCGCGCCACGCGCCCCGCCCTGCCCTGCGTCGATCCGGTGCCGCGGCTGCTCGACTCGCGACAGCCACTGGCCCCCGGTCACCTGCGCGTGCTGGCGCCCGGAGCCGGCGCGCCGCGCAAGCGCCGCCCGCTGGCGGAATTCGTCGCCCTCGCCACGGCGCCACGGGTCGCGGTCGTGCTCGGGGAGGCGGAACGCGACCTCGCGCGCGAGGTGCGCGCGGCCATGCCGGGTGAGGTCGAGTACTGGCAGGAGCTGCCGCTCGTCGAGCTGGCGACCCGTCTGGCGGGAGCCGCGGAGTACTTCGGCAACGACTCGGGGATCACCCACCTTGCAGCGTGCCTGCTGGTGCGGACCACCGCGATGTTCGTGGCCTCGGATCCGCGGGTGTGGGCGCCACGGGGCGACCACGTGCGCGTGGTGTAGCAGGCGGCACTCACTCGATGCCGGCCGCATCCGGGCCAGCTTCCACGAGGCGGACTGGAACCAGCCGGCGCAGCTCCTGTGTGTGTGCGACCGCATCGGGCTCGCGGCAGGTCTGGTAGCGCACACTCAGGCGCACCATGCCTTCACCCGGCTCACCGGTCGCGACGCCGTGCACGACGGCCGTGCTGCCATCCACGTCGGCGAGCGTCGCGACCTCGAGCGCCAGCGCAGTACCGGATGCGTTGCGGCAGGTCACGCGGACCGGGAGGTCCGGATGCAGGCGCGCGCCCTGGGGCAGCGCCAGGCTGATCCGCAGGCGCACCGCGGCGCGGGCGCCGAGCACGAGCGCGGGCGCGCTCGCGTACTCGCTCTGATGGCCGGTCGCGGCGGCCGGCAGGCCGCGCACGGGGAGCTCTTCGCACTGGGCTGACTCCAGGTCCGCGCGCAGGATCCGGTGCGCTCCGGTGTCGGCGACGAAGAGCCGGGTTCCGTGCACCGCCAGTCCGCCCGGGAGCCGGACGCCATCCTCGGGGCCGAGCAGCGTCTCCACGCTGCGGCGCGAGGGGGAGAGCCGCCGCACCTTGTGGTTGAAGGTGTCCGCGACCAGCACGTCCTCGCCGGCGAAGGCGACGCCACGCGGGTGCTGGAACCGGCTGGTGGCGAACGGCCCGTCGACGTCGCCATAGCCGAAGAGTCCTTCGCCGACCCAGGTGTGCACCAGCCCCTCGGCCAGGTCGATCCAGCGGATCGCGCTGGTCTCGCTGTCGGCGAACGCGAGCACGTCGCCGCGGAGCGCCAACCCGGACGGCTGCGCGAGCAGGGCGAGCTGGACGGCGCCGTCCGCGAGCGAGCCGCCACCCGCGCCGGCGAACACGCTCGCGCTGCCGGTCGCCGGGGAGTAGCGCCAGATCTGGTGCGTGCCGGCCATTGCGACGTAGAGCTTTTCTCCGACGAGGGCGAGGTCCCAGGGGGAGCTGAGGTCGGTTTTGTCGGCGGGGCCGTCGGGTTCGTAATCGTGCGACTGCTTGCCGGTGCCGGCG
>CAZSKV010000469.1:0-2928 GCA_964607495.1 uncultured candidatus Brocadiaceae bacterium | reverse complement strand
CGGGCAGCACGGACGGCACTGCGGAGCTCGCGGCACGCTATGGGGCGCGCGTGGTCGCAAAAGAGGGGCTCGGCTTCGGCCGGCAAAGGCAGTTTGCCGTCGAGCAGGCGGCGCATGACTGGGTGCTGTGCCTGGACGCCGACGAACGCGTGACCCCCGCCTTGCGCGAGCGCCTGCAGGCGTTGCGGACGGCCGGGCTCGCGGGCGGCGCCTACGAGATGCCGCGCCAGAACCACTACCTCGGCCGGCCGGTGCGCCGCGGCCTGTTCTGGCCCGACCGCAAGTTGCGCCTCTTCGACCGCCGGCGCGCGCGCTGGGGCGGCACCAACCCGCACGACCGCGTCGAGGTCGCGCCCGGTGGCACGATCACGGTCCTGGCCGAACCGATCGAGCACCTGAGCTACCGCGACCTGCGGCACCACCTGCGCACGATCGACTCGTTCACGCGCATCGCCGCACAGGAGCTCGCGCGCGCCGGCCGGCGCGCGAACCTCTTCGACCTGCTCGTGCGGCCACCGGCGGTCGCGATCAAGAGCTACGTGCTCAAGCGCGGCTTCGTCGACGGCTGGCGCGGCATCCTGATCGCGGTCCTGGCGGCCTGGTACGACTGGCTGAAGTACTGGCGGCTGTTGCGCTGGCGCGGGGAAGCATGAACGAGCCCGCGCGCATCCTGCACCTCTTCGCCAACTACAAGTGGACCGGCCCGGCCGACCCGGCGATCCGCTGCGCGGTGCACCTGCGCCGGCTCGACCTCGACGTCGTGTTCGCGCAGGCCGAGTGGACGCTGCCCAAGGCCGAGCACCGCCTGGCGCTCGAGCTCGCGAAGGCGCGGATGCCGGCGGTCGGCGGCCTCGAGCTGCGCAAGCACTTCCGCCTGTTCTCGGTGCAGCGCGACCGCAAGACCCTCGGCCGACGTCTGCGCCGCGGGGACTTCGACGTGCTGCACAGCCATCTGCTCGCCGATCACCTGATCGCCGCCCTGGCCCGCCGGCGCGCGCGCCGGGCCGGCCGGCGGGTCGTGCTCGTGCGCAGCCTCTACGATGCCGAGCTGCCGCGGCGGACCTGGCGCACGCGGCTCGCGTTCCGCGAGACCGATGGCGTGATCGTGCCGCGGCAGGCGCAGGCCGCGGAATTCTGCGCGCGCTTCGCGCTGCCACCCGAGCGCGTGCTCTACCTCGAGCCGCCGGCCGAACGGCACCGCCTCGGCCTGACCGGGAACCTGCGGCAACGCCTGGGCCTCGCCGCGGACCACATCGCGATCGGCATCACCGCGCGCATCCAACCGCACCGGCGCTTCGAGCTGCTCTGGGAGAGTGCGCGGCGGCTGGTCGCGGTGCACCCGCAGGTGCGCTTCGTGCTGCTCGGCCGCGGCAACGCGAAGGACACGCAGGACCTCGTGCGCGAACCGGTCGCGCGGCTCGGTCTCGCCGGGCATGTGCTCCTGCCGGGCTACCTCTACGAGCCGGAATACAGCCTCGCGCTGCGCGCGCTGGACGCGTTCGTGTTCCTGGTGCCAGGCAGCAATGGCACCTGCCGCGCGGTCCGCGAAGCGATGGTCCTGGGCCTGCCGGTGGTCGCGACCGGCCGTGGCATGCTGCCGGACCTGCTCGCGCCGGTGCCGGAGTACGGGATCGAGGCTCCGGCGGGCACGATCGTCGCCGAGACGCCCGAGGCGATCGCCAGCGCCCTCGCGCGCCTGGTCGTCGACCCGGAGTTGCGGGCCCGGCAGGGGGGCGCGGCCGCTGCCAAGGCGCGCCTGGTGATGGACCCGGAAGTGCATGCGGCGTGCGTGGCCGCGTTCTACGAGTTCCTGCGCGAGAACCCGCGGTGATCCACGCGGCGGCAGCCCTGCAGCTCGAGGCGTGGTGGCGCGAGTGCGTTGCCAGGGCCGGTAGGCTGCCTGCGGCGGCGACTCCGGTGCAGGGCCGGCTGGTGCGCGAGGTGGGCCGCGCCGAACTGGCCGGAGTCGGCGCGGTCTACCTCAAGGTGATGGGCTTTCCGCGCGCGAAGGACCGCCTGCGCTACCTGCTGCGGGCGATGCCCGCGCGGCACGAGGCGGACCTGCTCGCCGCCGCGCGCGCGGCCGGGATCCCCTGCCCCGAAGTGCTCGCCGTGCGTACCTGCCGGCGCCTGGGCCTCCCGCGTGTCTCGCTGCTGGTCACCCGCGCGCTCGCGACCGCGGCGGGCGCGCCTGCACCCGGCCAGATCGCGCAGCTGAGCGCGGCGCTGGCTGCGGCGGGCATCTTCCATCCGGACCTGCACCCCGGGAACTTCGTGCTCCTGGCGGATGGTGGCTGTGCGGTGCTCGACCTGCAATCCGCGCGGCAGCAGCGAGGTCCGCTCGGGCGGGGCGCACGGATTGCGATGGGGGCCAAGCTCCTCGCTGGCGCGGCCGCCGGCGCCGGGCTCGACGAGCAACTGCTGGCCGCGGGCTTGCTCCCCGATCCGGCCGCACTGGGCGTTGCGCGGCAGCAGGCCGCCAGGTTGCAGGTGCGGGAGCAGCAGCGCCGGATCGAACGCTGCTGGCAAGTCTCGACCGAGTTCGTGCGCGAGCGGCGCTTCGGTGCGGTCTGTCACCGCCGGCGCCAGGTCGACCTGTCCGGGGAAGGCACCTGGGTGTGTGGCGGCCGCGAACTGCAGCGCTATTGGGTCGGAGACCGGGTCCGCGAGGTCCTCGGGCACGAGCCCCCCCTGCTCGGGGCTTTGATCCGAAACTCATGGTGGTTTCCTCGCGCGCACTCTGTCTATATTCCGCGTCCCTGCGGCCATGAGCTTCTCCAGGAACTTGCCCCGGATCTCGAGAAGGGCTACGCCAGCTACCGTGCGCTCGTGCGCGCGCTGCGGGCTGGCATGGCCGCCGGCGCTCCACGGAGTTCCACCTGAACCGGAGCGCACGTTCGCATGCACCTGAACGGCCACGCCGACCCC
>CAZSKV010000468.1:0-11221 GCA_964607495.1 uncultured candidatus Brocadiaceae bacterium | reverse complement strand
ACACGTCCTGCTTCGCGCGCGTCAGGCGATCGGGCGCGACGTCGCGCGCGAGCATCGAGCGCGAGACATCGAGGCAGAAGAGCACGTCGAGGCCGCGACGCTCGACTTCGAGCCGCTGCTCGCCGAGCAGCGGCTCGGCGGCCGCGAGGCCGAGCAGGAGACTGATGCCCGCCCAGCGCAGCGCGCGCGCGCGCGCGCGCGGCGCCCCCTCGGTGCACGCCGCCCCGTAGCGCTCGATCCGGCGCCCGGCCGCGCCGAGCCAGGCGACGAGCGCGTAGACCAGCACGGCAGCAAGGACGGCGGCCGGCACGAGCCACGGACGCTGCCAGACGAGTTCGCTCACGGCACTCCCCGCAGCCACGCCAGATCGAGCAGCAGTCCGAGCGCCGCGAGCGCGATGCCGGCCAGCATCGGCAGGAGGAAGAGCTCGGTCGTCCGGTAGCGCGGATCCTCGAGCTCGACCTTCTCCATGCGGTCGATCCCGGCATAGACCGTGCGCAGGTCCTCGGCCGACTCAGCGCGGAAGAAACTGCCCCCGCTGGTCTCGGCGATGGTCTGCAGCGCGGTGAACGCGAGCGGGTGCATGCGTCCGAACGGGTCGGGGGCGCCGTTGCCGACGCCGATCGCATGCACGCGCACGTCGCGGTCCTTTGCGAGCTTCGCCGCGGCCAAGGGCTCGATGTCCGGCACGTTGTTCTCGCCGTCCGAGAGCAGCACGACGACGCGCGAGCGGGCTTTGCTCTTGCCGAGCAGGTCGACCGCGCGCGCGAGCGCGACGCCGATCGCGGTGCGGTCCTCTTCGCTGTTGGGGGTCACGGTGCGGACCCCGGCGAGGAAACGGCCGAGCGCGTCCTGGTCGAGGGTCAATGGGCAGATCAGCTCGGGGAAGCGCGCGAAGGTCAGCAGGCCGAGCCGGTCGTGCGGCCGCGCGCGCGCGAACTCGGTGGCCTTCTCCACTGCGGCCGCGATCCGCGTCCGCTTGCCGGCCGCGTCCATGTCGTTGGCGCGCATCGAACTCGAGATGTCCACAACCAGCAGGAGGTCGATCCCCGCCTCGCGCAACGGCAGGAGTTCGCGGCTCGTCGGCCGCGCGAGCGCGAGCGCGAGGCCGAGACCGCCGAGCGTCAGGAGCGCCTGCGGCAGCCAGACCAGCCGCGCGCGCAGACCCTGCGGCAATCCGGCGAAGGCGGCCAGGCTCGCGCTCGGCAGCGCCGCGCGCGCGCGCCCGAGCCGCAGAAGGAGCAGCGCGAGCAGTGCCGGAACCAGCAGCAGGAACCACGGATCCAGCCAGACCAGGGTGCCGGCGTTCATGCGGCTCCCTCGACCTGCGGCATCTGATCGCTGCGGGTCGCGGCGACGAAGGCCTCCGCAACCGCCAGGGTCGCGGTGTGGGTCTGGTCCTCGGGAACGACCCGCGCGAACTTCACGAGGTCGCAGAGCTGCAGGAACTGGCGGAGCTCGAGCCGCTGATCCGCGCGCAGCTGCGGGCTACGCTCGGCCTCGGTCAGGAACTCCTCGGTCGTGCGTTCGGGCGCATGCAGCGCGAACCGCTCCTCGAGGTAGATGCGCAGGATCTGCGCGAGCTCGACATAGAACACCTCGATCTGGGCGCGGGTGATGCGCGGCGCCTGCCGCAGGCGCCCGAGCGCGCGCAGGGCCTTCGTGTGCGGCGGCAGCGCCGTCTCCAGCGCCGGCGGCGGCGCGAGGCGCCGCCGCCGGCGCAGCAGCCAGACCACCGCCGCCAGCACGGCGAGCGCCAGCGCACCGAGTCCGATCCACAACAGCGGGCGCGCGGCGGGGCCGAAGGGCTCGCCCGGGGCCTCGATCGGCGATTTCGGATCGGCGAGGCGCGGCCGCGCGGTCAGTGGCATGGCCCCGGTCGCAACCACCGCGGGCGCACCCGCGCCGCCGGCCGTGCGGATCGCGAGGGACGGCACGCTGAGCTCGCCAGCCCGCAGCGGCCGCAGGCGGAAGCGCACCTGCTCCCAGATCCCGCCGTGCAGGGGCGTGACCACGCGCTCGGGCGGGCTCGCAGCGAAGTCCGCGCCCTGGAACTCCGGCAGCTCGACGCGCACGGCATCCGGGTGCCAGAGGTCGAGCGTCCACACCGTCTCGGCGAGCACTTCGACGGTCTCCGGCGCCAGCGCGGTGCGCACCGCGAGCGGCCCGGCCGGGCGCTCGCTCCACGGTGGCGCCGGCGTCCGCGCGCAGGCCGCGAGCAGGGTGCAGGCGCAGATGGCCAGCGCCGCGCGGCTCATCCGCGGGCTCCGCGCAACTCGCGCATCCGGAAGAAGGCGACGATCGGATCCGCCACGCTGCGGTCGGTGCGCACCTCGAGCAGATCGACCTTGGCCCGGCGCAGGACGCCGAGCAGCTCCTCGCGCCAGGACCGCATGCGGAGCGCGTGCGCCGCGCGCACGCGCGGCGAACTCGTGTCGATCCACTGCGCGCGCCCGGTCTCGAGATCGCGCAGGTGCAGGAGCCCGGCAGCCGGCAACTCGACGGTCGTCGGCGCGAGAACCCGCACGGCGACCACGTCGTGCCGCCGCGCGAGCAAGGCGAGCGGGCGCGCGAAGTCGCCGACCGCGAGGAAGTCGCTGATGACGAACACGACCGCGCGCTTGCGCTGCACCCGGCCCGCGTACTCGAGCGCGGCGCCGAGCTGCGAGCCGGTGCCCGCCGCCTGCAGCGCCAGCGCCTCGCGGATCAGGCGCAGGATGTGGCGACTGCCCTTGCTGGCGGGCACGAAGCGTTCGATCCGGTCGGAGAACGCGATCAGGCCGACGCGGTCGTGGTTGCGGGCGGCCGCGAGCGCGAGGCAGGCACAGAACTCCGCCGCCGCCTCGCGCGGCCGCTTCGCCGCGGCGCCGACGCCGCCGAAGCGCAGCGAGGCCGAGAGGTCGAGCACGAAGAGCACGGTCAACTCGCGCTCCTCGACGAACTTCTTGACGAAGGGCCGGCCGGTGCGCGCGGTCACGTTCCAGTCGACCGCACGGGGATCGTCCCCGTCGGCGAACTCGCGCACCTCGTCGAACTCGATCCCCGAGCCGCGGAACACCGACGAGTAGCCGCCGGCCATCACCTCGGTCACGAGGCGGTTCGTGCGCACCTGGATGCGGCGGATCTGCGCGAACAGGGCCTTGTCGATCACGGCACCGGGACGTGGTCGAAGATCTGGCGCAGCAGATCCTCGGACTTCAGGTTCTCGGCTTCGGCTTCGTAGGTCGGGATCACGCGGTGGCGCAACACGCCGTAGCCGACGGCCTTGATGTCCTGCGGGGTCACGAAACCCCGCCCCTCGAGGAACGCGCGGGCCCGCGCGCAGCGGATCAGGGCCAGGGAGGCACGCGGCGACCCGCCGTAGAGGATGAAGGGCTTGAGCTTCGCGAGCCCGTAGGGCGCGGGGTCGCGGGTCGCGAACACGAGGTCGACGACGTAGCTCTTGACCTTCTCGTCGACATAGACCGTGTCGACGAGCTGACGCAGGCGCAGCAGTTCCTGCGGGGTCGTGACCGCCTTGACCTCGGGTGGCGTGTGCAACGCGGCCATCCGGTCGAGGATCCGCTTCTCCTCGTCCTTGCTCGGGTAGCCGACCACGAGCTTGAGCAGGAAGCGATCGACCTGGGCTTCGGGCAGCGCATAGGTGCCCTCCTGCTCGATCGGATTCTGGGTTGCGAGCACGACGAAGGGGCTCGGCAGCGGCCGCGTGTCGCCGCCGAGCGAGACCTGCCGCTCCTGCATCGCCTCGAGCAGTGCCGACTGCACCTTGGCCGGCGCGCGGTTGATCTCGTCGGCGAGCACGAAGTTCGCGAACACCGGCCCCTCGCGCACGGCCCACTCGCCGGTCTTCGGCTGGTAGACGTGCGTGCCGATCAGGTCCGCCGGCAGCAGGTCGGGCGTGAACTGCAGGCGCCGGAACGTGCCGCCGACCGCCTTCGCGAGCGACGAGACCGCGAGCGACTTGGCGAGGCCGGGGACGCCTTCGAGCAGCACGTGGCCATCGGCGAGCAGCGCGATCAGCAAGCCGTCCAGCAGCTCCTGCTGCCCGACGATGACCTCCTGCAGCGCGCGTCGGAGGGCCTGCAGGGGTGCGCTGTGCGCTTTGATCTGTTCGGCAAGGGCGAGGACGTCGGTCATTTCACCTCGTGGGAATGCGGCGCCAGACGATAGCGGCTCGCGTTCCCTCCCGATACGCAGCTCAACGCGCGACCAGCACGAACCCGCCGCGGCCGATCCGCCGCGAGTCCAGGAGCCGCACTCCGGCGGCCGCGGCCTGGGCCGCGTCGCCGGGGATCCGGTGCGGGGCCCCGAGCTGCGGCAGCGAGAACCAGGCCAGGCGCTCGATCCCGCGCTGCCGCATGAGCTCGGCCAGCAGCGCGAAGGGCGGGCTCGGGTGGTCCCAGGCGAAGTCGCGCCAGACCCGGAGCCGCGCCGGGTCGCCGACCACGAAGCAACGATTGCCCTGGTGGCCATCGACCCGGCGCCACACCTGCTCGCGCAGATTCCCGAACAGGACCACCGAGGTGTGCGCGTCGACGCAGACGGATGCACCGGCCGGCAGCAGCTCCCGCAACACCGCGGTCTCGACGTGGCCGATCGCCACCGCCGGCACCTCGTCGCGCGAGCCGTCACGCAGCCCGCTCCAGGCCAGCAGGCCGATGCAGAGCGCGGCGGCCGCCGCCGGCCAGGCGGAGAGGCGCAGCCGGCGCCCCAGCGCGGCCAGCAACCCGAGCATGCCGAGCAGCAGGAAGGGCCAGAGCACGAACTGCTGCCGCAGGTTGCCACCGAGCGGGTAGCGCGCGCACGCGGCCAGCAGCACGAGCAGCCAGCTGGTGCTCGCGAGCGCCGCCGCGGCCGCGTCCGCCCGCCACCTCCAGGTCGCGAGCCCCAACACGAGCAGGCCGAGCGCGGCCGCGACCGGCTCGGGCCAGGCGAGTGGCGCGAAGAGCCTGAACTCGGCGGCCAGCGCCTGCCAGAGGAAGACCGGCAACGGCCGGCCGGCTGGCAGGAAGGCCGCGAGATGGTTGTAGGCCGAGCCCGGCGCGGTCCAACCCAGCCAAGCCCCGGTCCCCACGCCGGCCACGGCCAGCAGACCGAGGCCGATCCGGTCGCGCCAGAGCTCGCGGCGCAGCCAGAACGCGAGCGCCACGACCGGCATCCCGGCGCTGTACTCACTGCCGAGCGCGCCGAGCGCCATCGCGCCGAACCACCGCGGCCGGCGGCAGAGCACGGCCAGCAGCGCCGCGAGCGTGAACGCGTTCGCGAGCATGTAGCCGCGCACGCAGGCGGCCATGCTGACCGCGTCGGTCGCGATCCCGGCCGCGAGCGCCCCGGTGAGCGCATAGGCGCGTGGCAACCCGAGCCGCAGTGCCACGGCGTGCACGAGCACCACGCTCGCGAGCCCGGCGGCCAGTCCCGGCAGCCGCGGCACGAGCGTCGAGCTGGTCGGCGGCACGCCGGCCCGCAGCAGGAGGTGCAGCAGCGGCGGATGCGACTCGGTCTCCAGCTCGCGCACGAACTGCCCGAAGGGCTGCACGGTGCCCATGAACAGGTGCCAGGTCTCGTCGAAGCCGAGCGGCCAGGCCAGCGCCGAGCCGAAGCCGACGAGCGCGCTCAGCAGGACGATCGCGAGCAGGGGCAGGAAGCGCAGGGCTGGCGGAGCGAGTGGAATCGGAGCAGTCTCTTCTGCCGAGGCCGCCGGCAGAAGAGACTGCTGCGGTGCCGACCGATCCCCGTGCGCCGCGCAGCCTCTCGGTGGCCGAGGCCCGCGCCCTCGACGCCGACGCGGTCTCGCGCCTGGGCATGCCTGCGTTGCTGTTGATGGAGAACGCGGCCCGGGGCGTGGCCGAGGTCGCGCGCACGCTCGGCGAACGCTGGGTGATCCTCTGCGGCCCGGGCAACAACGGCGGCGACGGGCTTGCGGCCGCGCGGCACCTGGGCCGGCGCGCGCGCGTGCACCTGCTCGCCGAACCGGACCCGCAGCGGGCACCGGACGCGGCGCTGCAGTTGCGGATCCTGCGCGCGGCCGGTCATCCGCTCACCGCCGCACCTCCAGAACCCGATCCGGCGCAGGATCTGGTCTGGGTCGACGCTCTCTTCGGCACCGGGCTCGCGCGCGGCCTCGCCGGCGCGCCCGCCGCCTGGGTCGAGTGCTTCAACCGCGCGGCGGGCCGCAAGCTCTGCGTCGACATCCCCTCGGGCCTGGACGGCGACAGCGGCCAACCGCTCGGTCCGGCCTGCCGCGGCGAGGTCACGGTGACCTTTGTCGCGCCCAAGCGCGGACTCGTCACCAAGGCGGCCGCGCCTTACGTCGGCAAGCTGGTGGTCGTCGGCCTCGGTCTGCCCGAGGAAACGCCTGGTCGGCGCTAGCGCCGCCCGAGATTCTGGATCAGCACCCCCGAGCAGGCGAGCACGGCACTCAGGTAGAAGCGCAGATCCGGCTGCTCGCCGGTCAGCGCCATCGAGCTCGAGGTCGCGACCACCGGCTGCAGGTAGATGTAGAGCGCAACCTGCGAGCTGTGCGCGTGGCGCAGGGCCCAGTTGTTCAGCAGGTAGGAGAGGACGGTCGCGCCCAGGATCGCGAACACCGAGTAGCCGACGATCGCCGGTGCGAAGAGCGACTCCAGCCCCTGCCAGGACACCGCATCTGCCGCCGAGCTCCAGGCCCCGATCCCCAGGCAGCCGATCAGGAACGAGAACGCCGTCGCGCGCAGCGGATCGATCGCCCGCCCCACGGTGCGCATCAGCACGAGGAAGGCCGAGAACGAGGCCGCGTTGACCAGCACGAGCAGGTCGCCGATCAGCACGTCGTGATCGGGCACGCCGCCGCGCACCAGGTCGTCGACGCGCATCAGGATCAGGACCCCGGTCATGGCCACCGCGACCGCGAGCACCTTCGCCCAATCGAGGCGCTCCTGGCGCGCCAGCACCGCGAAGGCCAGGGTCAGCACCGGGATCAGGGAGTTGATCACGGCCCCGTGTCCGGGCAGCGTCCGCGCCATGCCTTCGGCGAACGCGATCTGGTTCACGATCACGCCCAGGAAGCTAGCGAGCACGAGGCGCGGCCAGAGTCCCTTGACCGTCGGCGGCCGCGACCAACGCAGCGCGATCGGCAGCAGGAACGCCGTCGCCAGCACGACCCGCCAGAACATCCATGCCGCCGGCGGTGTGAGCTGGACGACCTTCTTCACGGCCACGTAGTTGAAGCCGAAGATCAGCGACACCAGCACGAGCGTGCCGTGGACGAGCAGGGGATGCGGCGTGGGCTTCAGGAGAAAGGCCTCAAGAGGGCTGGGGCGCGGACGCTATAGTCCGCCGCCCTAGAAGTCGTCGCCCATCTGCCTCCTGCGCGAGCAGCCGGGCACGCGACTTCGTCCAACTCGGCCCCGCCCCAGAGCCGACTGCGTCTTCCCCGCGATGATCCACGCGCTGCTCCTGTTCAGCCTCGTATCCGTCCAACCCCAGGATCCGGGTTCCGGCAAGCTGCTGCTGCCGCCTCGCCCCAAACCGGCGCCGAAGGTCGAGACCCAGCAACTCCGCGACGAGGATCTCGATGCGTTCCTCAAGGAGGCGATGAAGCTGCGGCGCACGCAGAATCTGCCCGAGGCCGCGCTCGACCTCGCGCTGCGCCCGATCGGCGAGAAGTGGCCGACCGCCGCCGACCTCGCACTGCGCGCGCTGCGCCAGGCGGACGCCGACCTGGCCTACGCCCTGGTGCACATCGCGCAGCGCTTCGGCGGACGCCGGCACGGCGAGGAGCTCCTCTACCTCGCGCTGACGCGGCCCATGGGCACCGGCTCGCGCGAGGCGTTGCTGGCGATGTCCGCGCTGCTCGGCGAGGGCGCCAAGGACGCGCTCTTCCAGTGCCTGCGGGCCAACTTCGTCACGACCCAGCAGGCCGCGCGCGATCTGCTGGCCCCGGCCATCACCAAGGAGGACCTGCCGCGCCTGCTCGAGCTGTCGCGCGATCGCAAGGCCGACGTCGTCGCGCGCGCGCTCGAACTGCTGGCCGGGCTGCCGCTCCCCGAGGCGCGCAGCCGCCTGGTCGAGGCGCTGTCCGCGCAGGACGCGGGCGTCGCCCAGACCGCGTTCGCCTCCTTGCTGGCCCAGGGTGCGGCGGCCGCGCCGGAGCTGCAGGCCCTGCTCGAACGCCCGGCGGTCGACTTCGCGTTCGGCTACGCCTGCCTGCTGCTGGTCCAGCTCGAGGAACGCACCGGCGAGCCCTATCTGCGCGAGACGATGGTCCCGCACCTGAAGCGCGAACTCGCGACCCCGGACCCGTTCTTCCAGGCCACTGGCGCCCTCGCGCTGGCCCGGATCGCCTACCGCTCGACCGACACCACCGGCAAGCCGTACGCCGACACCGACGTCGTCGACTCGTTGCTGCTGGTGGCGGCGCCCAAGGGGTTCGTGACCGCGTTCTCGCTGCTCGAGCGCCCGGTCGGCCGCACGCTCGCGACCTTCACCGGTCAGGAGTTCCGCGGCGCCGAGCCCTGGCGCGTGTGGTGGAAGACCATGCGCGACGGCTTCGTCGGCCAACGCCAGCACCTGGCGATCACCCCGGCCCTCGCCGCAGCCACCGTGCTCCACTGGCACGATCCCCGGGGCGCGATCCGGGTGTTCGGCGAGCAGGCGACCCTGCCCGAGAAGGACCTCGGCCTGTTCTGCGTGCTCTCCGGCACCGAACTCAGCGAGCTGGTGGCCCGCCTGCAGAGCCTCGGGTTCATGGGTGACACCCCGCGCCTCTCGGCGGCGCGCGCCGCGCGCGAGGACCTGCCGCAACAGCGCCTCGAAGCGCAGCTCGGCCGGGTGCGGATCGCGAGCAACCTGCTGAGCGACCGCACGCTGACGGCGCTGCGCCTGGAGCTCGAGAAGACCCTGCTCGCCGAACGCTGGCAGCTCTACCGCGACCCGCGCACCGAGCCCGACTTCTCGGTGTTCTGGCGCAAGGAGCGGGAGTGGCTGGCCCAGAACCAGGCCCCGCGGGCCCGCGCGCAGCGGCTGGCCGGCCGGATCGTCCGCGCCCTGCCGAGTCTCGAAGCGGTCGCCCAGGCCCGTGCCGCCGATCACATGCTCGAGATCCCGGACATCAAGCAGATCCTGAGCGAGGCGGACGCCAAGACGATCGTCACCTCGCTCGCGCAGCGGCAGAAGCTCGACGACGAGGGCTTCCGGTGGTTGGAGATCGCGCTGCTGCCGACCACCGAAACGGTCTGGAAGGACGTGCTCGACCTGCTCGATCGGACCTGGACCGAAGGTGGCAAGGAGCGGTTGCCGCGCGCCTTCGCGTTGCTCGGCGCCGACAAGGTACTGCTGGCCCTCGAGGACCAGCGCCCACGGATCCGCCTGCAGGCGATGGAAGAGGCCTGCAATGGCAAGGACCTGCGCGCCGTGCCGGTGCTCTTGCCGGCCATTGCCACCGCTCAGGGCGAGCTGCGCCGCACGGCGATCTACTCGCTCGGTCGCCTGCGGGCGACCGCGGCGCGGCCGGTGCTGCTCGAGAGCCTCGCGAAGTTCGACGAGGAGACGCGCCGGACTGCGTGGATCGCGCTCGGCCGGATCGGCGGCGAGGACGTGCTGCCGGTGCTCGAGCACGCGATCGTGTCGCGCGATCCCCAGGACCGCATGGCCGCGATCCAGGCCCTCGGGGAGCTCAAGCAGCCCGAGGCGGCCCGCATCCTCGCGCAGGTCTACGCGGCGTCGTCGCAGGAGCAGGAGGGTGAGCTCGCGCTCGTGCAGCTGCGCAAGCTGGGCGCCCTCCTGGCCCGGCCGGCACTGCGCGAGTCCTACCGCAGCGACGTCGTCGCGCACCGCCGGGACCTGATCCTGGCGCTGGCCGAGTTCCAGGATCCGGAAGCCGTCCCTGGCCTCGTGGACCTGCTCGCGCAGCCGAATGCCGACGCCCGCGCGCTGACCTTCCTGATCGCCAGCACGACCGGTCTCGCGCTCGACGAAGTGGACGACCGCGTGAACTTCGTGCGCGAGTGGCATCGCCGCAAGCGCGACCTGCCGCAGTCGGCCTGGTTCATCGAGGCCCTGCAGCGCGCGAACGTCGAGACGACACTGCAGGCCGACCAGCTGCACAACCGCTCGAGCCCGGCGACCGTGCGCGAACTCGCGCGCCTGCTGATCGCCCTGCGCGACAAGCCGCATCTGCGCATGCTGACCGTGGCGATGCTGCGCGAAACCACCGAGCAGGACTTCGGCACCTTGCCCGCCGGCGCGCCCGAAGAGGTGGTCAGGGGTCTCGCCGACCGCTACCGCTTCTGGGCCGAGACCCAGCGCGCTGCCAACAAGTGACCCCGGGCCGGATCCTCGCCACCCTCTCCGTCGTCTGCCTCGCGCTGTTCTGCGTGCAGCGCGCGCGCTCGCCGTTCCTCGCGGCCGAGCGGGAGCGCGGCACTGCGGCGCAGCTCGCGGCCGAACTCGGCCTCGACTGGGCCGAAGTGCTCGCGCTGCGCGAGGGCGTCGGGGTCGAACTCGAACTGCCCGACGATCTCGCGCTGCGCGCACGGGCCTACCGCGCGGAGATCACGCGCCAGGGCAGCCGCGAACTCGCGATCCAGGCCCTGGCCGGCCGCAGCGACGAGGTCGTGGTGCGCAGGTTCGTGAGCGTCGCGGAGCGATTGCGCCAACGCGGCGGCCGTTGAGCCGGCGCTTGCCGCGCGGCGCCGCGTTTCAGCCGCGCACGCACTCCCGCGCCAGGAGCAGGAGTTCCTGATCCGCGATCGGGTCGAGCGCCCGCAGATCCCCGGCGCCACTCTGCCGCGTGCCGAGCAGTTCGCCGGGCCCGCGCAGGCGCAGGTCCTCTTCCGCGAGCGCGAACCCGTCGGCCGTCCGGCACACCGCCGCGATCCTCGCGTTCGCCTGCCCGACCAGCAGGCACAGCCCGCGCTTGCGGCCACGGCCCACGCGCCCGCGCAGCTGGTGCAGGGTCGCGAGGCCGAAGCTCTCGGCGCCGAGGACGACGATCAGGGTCGCCTCCGGCACGTCGACGCCGACTTCGAGCACGGTCGTGCCGACCAGCACGTCGGTGGCTCCGGAACGGAATGCCTGCAGCTCCCGTTCGCGCGCACCGGGCGGCAGCTCGCCGTGCACGAGTCCGGCCCGGAACCGCTTCGCGAGCACGCCGTGCACCTGCACGGCGCCCCCCGGACCCTCGATCTTCGGCGCGACCACGTAGCCGCGTTCGCCGCGGCGCACATGGCGGGCGAGCGTCGCC
>CAZSKV010000467.1:0-5781 GCA_964607495.1 uncultured candidatus Brocadiaceae bacterium | reverse complement strand
GAGCCCGGCCGTGGGCGGGATGTGGAGCTCCTCCCGGAGTTCCCGGTCCAGGGCTGCCAGCAGCTGGGACCGTCCGGTTCCGGAGTCGGCGGGATGCACGTGGCCGCCCAACCCCACCGAGCGGAGGCCGTGCAGGCGGCTCTCCGTGCCGGCCTGCTTGCGCCGGACGCAGAGTACCAGGCCCTCGCGCAGGACCATGCAGTAGGGGATCGGCTGCTTGAGCTCTGGATCCTGCTCGGCTCGGCTGCGAGCCACGTAGTGGCCTCCGGCTTCCACTGCGGCAAGGCTCGGCAGGCCTGGAGTGCCGCACGGGACGAACCCCTGGGGCCAGTCGCCGTCGAAGAAGTCGCGCCGTCGCACGACCAGGATCGATTCGTCGGGCATCCGGTGCATTAGACCGGACCGGGCCAGGCTGGTTAAGCGCACCGGGGCGGCTCGACGCCGCCCCGCTGCTTCCTGCTGCAGGATGACCTGCGGCAGAACGGGCTCACTTCACTTGACGTCGATCTTGGCCGTGTTGCCGAGGTAGGCCTTGCCGCCCACGAGGTCGACGAGGATCGGCTGGATGTAGACGCGGGCGCCCACGGGCAGCAGTCCGGTGGTGAAGGAGAGCGAGGACAGACCGGTCGTCTGGGTGAAGTTCGGCATCGAGACGATGATCAGACCGGTGAGGTCGATGCCCAGGGCCGAGCCACCGACGCCGGCAATCGGCAGGCCGGCCGTAGCCAGGTTGCCGAACACCATCGCCGAGGCGTATGGGACCGCGGTCGCGGACTGCAGCGGGGCGAACGAAACGAGGTTCACCTTGCCGCCGGCCGAGGGGACCGAAGCCGAGGCCGTGGCGATCATGTCGAACTTCTTCGGATCGGCGTAGGCGCTGACGGCCTCGGCGTAGATGAACGTGCCGCCGTTGGCCGCCGGGTTGTTCAACCACGAGGTCGTGTCGTAGGTCTTCCACTTCTCGTCCGTGTCGTCGACGCCGGCCGTGAAGGCGGAGTCTGAGTCACCGCCGCCGACCCAGAACGAGAAGATGTAGGCGCGCGCCTCGCCGCTGGCATCCTCGATCGGGGTCGAGGAGTGCGAGCCCGAGTTGCCGACCAGGTTGCTGATCAGCTTGGTCGTGCCCGTGACCGCGCCGGTGTTGACGTCGAAGTCGCCGATGTAGATGTCCTGGCCGTTGTTGTAGGACAGCTTCAGCTTGCCGCCGATCGTCGCGAGCTGCGGATCGATGTAGCCGCTCGGAACGCCCGAGACGGGTGCGCCCGTGCCGAAGGCGCCGACCGGGGCCAGGCGCTTCGCGTACGCGCAGCCGCTCGGCGTGTCGTAGACCGCGACCAGCAGGTTGTTGCTGACCGAGAGCTGGAACATGTCACCCGTGGCGGCGTTGTTGGCGTCGATGTCGTTGTTCTTGGTGAACACGCCGGTGGCGCGGTCCCAAGTGCCGGTCATCAGCTTCGCGCCCGAGACGCCGGTCTTGTAGACCGACAGGCAGCAGTAGTTGTTCGTGCCGCCCAGCGAGCGCAGGAGGACTTGCGCCGTGCCGCTCACGCCGTTCGCGAGCGAGCTGGGGCCGAGGGCCGGGTAGAAGGCCGGCGCGATGACCATGCCGGGACCCTCGCCGTTGTATTGCGCGGCGACGGTCGCCGAGAGCACGGCGAAGGACAGAACAGAAAGGGACTTCCGCATGGAAGAGGCTCCGTGGGTTTGCAGGGGATCTGGGAGATGGGAGGACTCCCGCCAGGGGGAACCGGCATGTGCGGTTCCAGGGACCCAGACGAGACCCAGGCTTGTACAGGCGCCCGGGCTTGGTTCGCAAGTCGGGGGGGTGGACGCGCTGTGGTCGCAGGGTGTTCCGCGCCGGTGGGCGGATGGGACGCTGCGATCAGCCGCCGAGGCTCGGCACTGGCTACCGGATCCCCGGCTGGCATCGGCATGGCGGGTTCCCGCGAGCTGGCCCGCTCGCCTTGGACTGATCGGATTGCCGCGCTGGACCCGGGCTCGGCCCTCAGGCCTCTCCGCCCTTGGCATCGGCAACGTCGGGCTTTTTCTCCCCCGCGAGCAGGGCCTTGAGCCCGGCCAGGGACCGGAACTCGCCCTTGAAGCCGCGGCTCTCCTGGGCTTCCTTGCCGCTCTCCACGGTGAACACGCGCGGTTCGCCCTCGCGTTCGTCACGGCGGCCGCGGCCAAAACCACGCTGCGGCCGGCTGTCGGCGAGATCGCTGGCGTCGACCCCGGCAGGAAGAGTCTCCTTCTCCTGGATCCGTGGGGCAGAGCGCCGGCCGCCGCGGCGGCCTTCGGGTGCGCGTGCGGCCCGGCTCATCAGCGGGCGCTCCGGCTCGCGCCTGGGTCCGCGACGTTGCGCGCGGCCGAGTGCCTGCGCCATGCGTTCGCCGACCGAGGCCTGCCGCTGCTCCTGCAGGTGGCGGGGCCGGAACATCGACAGGCTGATCCGTTTCTGCGCGCCGTCGACGTGGTTGACGTAGACCGTCACGACCTCGCCGACCCGCAAGGCATGGTCGGCGTCGCGCAGGCGCGACGCGGGAATCTGCGAGATGTGGATCAGGCCGTCCTGGCCGATCCCGAGGTCGACGAAGGCCCCGAACTCGGTCAGGTTCGCGATCCGTCCGCGCAGCTCCAGGTCGGGCTTGAGGTCGGCGATCGTGCGGATGCCTTCGTTGTGGGCCGAAACCAACGCGCCGCGCGGGTCACGGCCGAAGTCGGAGATCGCATGCAGCACGTCGAGCACGCGCAGGCGGCCGTGCTGCGGGTCGATGTACTTCGGGAGTTCGACGTGCCGCGTGCTCTTGCCGAACATCGCGGTGACTTCGGTCCCCAGATCGGTGGCGATGCGCCGCGCGAGTTCGTAGTTCTCGGGGTGGATCCCGACCGCATCCAGCGGCTCGGACCCGCCGATCACCCGCAGGAAGCCGGCGATGTAGCCGAACCTCGTGGCGTCGACCCCGTGCACCTCGTTCAGCGCCGCGAGGTTCTGGAAGCCGCCGTGCTTGTGGCGATGATCGACGATGTGGCGCGCGAGTTCCGGGCTCACGCCGGGAAGGTGGGCGAGCTGGTGGGTGTTGGCGCGGTTCAGGTCGAGGCCGATCCGGGCCACGCAGGCCGAGATCGCGGTCTCGAGCTGCCGCTGCAGCATGCCCTGGTGCACTTCGGCCAGGGCCTGCCCGAGCCCGAGCGACTTGATGTCCATGTCGATCAGCTCGAGCAGCGGATCCTGCAGGCGACGGGCCAGCGAGATCGCGGTGCGGATGCCGACCTCGGTGCCGTGCAGTTCCTTGCGGCCGGCGTTGCTGGTCGCATAGATCGCCGACGGCGCCTCGTCCATCGGCAGGACCAGCGGCTTGGCGCCGGAGACGGCCTGCAACACGTCGTGCACGAGGGCATCGGTGACTTCCTGGCGGCGGCCGTGCGGCACGGCGAGGCCGGCCGGACGTTCGCGCTCGATCAGGTCGGCGATGAAGCGCACCGCGGCTTCGCGCGGCATCGTGTCGGCAGGCGGCTTCTCCGCTTCCTTCTCGGATGACTCCGGTGGCTCTGGTGCTTGCACCTGGCTGGGTTCGGCCGCAGCCGCGGGCGCAGCGGGAGCCGTGGGCTCTGCATTCTCCGGAGCTGGCGTGGTGACGGACTCGGTTGGCGCCGCTTCGGCTGGTGGCGTTGCGACTGGCGCTGTCTCGGCGACTGGCGCTGCCTCCGCGACCGGAGCCTTCTCCCGGGCGATGCCGATCGTCTTGTGCAGCAGCACCGAGCCGTCCTCGCCGAGCAGTGCGAGCCAGATCGACTGCTTGCTCGCGCGCAGCGCCAGCGCCTTCTTGGCACCGAGCGGGGGCGCGAGGAGCTGGCTGCGCAGACCCCGCGTGAAGGCGCGCACGGTTTCGCGGTCGGCCTTCTCCTTGGTCTTGCGGCGGATGTCGTTCTCGCAGGCGGGCCGCACGAGCTCGGTGTATGCGTGCCGGAACACGAGGTCGAGGAACTCGGCGAACTGGCCGTCGCGCGGCAGGCCCGGTGCGAAGCGCTCGCGGAAGATCTCGAGCTCCCGGTTCTCGGGCAGCGCGAGCTGCAGGCTCAGGATGCCTTCACGCTCGGCACGGCGCAGCGCCAGCATGCGGCCGGCCGGGATCTTGCGCACGGGTTCGGCGAGGTCGAAGAACTCCTTGTAGCGTTGCGCATCCTTGCGTGTCGGCGCCGCACAGGTCGCTTTCAACATCCCGCGCGCCAGCTCGTCGCGGATCTTGGCGCGCAGCCCTGCATCGTTCGCGAACTGCTCGGCGAGGATCATCGCCACGCCCTCGAGCACGGCTTCGACGCTCGGCAGGTCCTTCTCGGTCGCGACGTAGCCGGCAGCGGCTTCCTGCAGCGTCGGCTCGGCGACCGTGTTGTGCCGGATCGCGAGCGCGAGCGGCATCAGGCCCTTCTCCTCCGCCTGCATCCCGGCCGTCCGGCGCTTGGGCCGGAAGCCCTGGTAGATGTCGTCGAGCTGGTCCTGGTCGAAGCAGTCGGCCAGCGTCTGCTGCAGTTCCGCGGTCCGCGCGCCCTTCGCCTCGGCCTGCTGCAAGATCGCCTCCTTGCGCGAGTCCAGATCCTGCAAGAAGTGCAGGCGCTCCTCGATCGCGAGGATGCGCTCCTCGCCGAGATCACCGGTCTCGTCGCGGCGGAAGCGGTGGATGAAGAGCGGCGGCGCGTTCTCGGCCAGCAGACCAACCACGGCACGCAGATGCGCGGGGCTGTTGTCGAACTCGGCTTCGAGACGCTGCAGGATCGATTCGGAGACCATGGGCGGAGTCTGCTCCCGGAGTCGGAGGCGGCTTCCAGTCTCCGAAGGGGAGCAGCGGTGAAAGGATGGCGGTGGGCTGGGAAGCCAGGCGGGGAACCATAGCGGCTGCCTGCGATCCTGCCAGGGATCGTTGCCGGCGGCTGGTGCATGCCATAACAAGTGCGCGATGCAACTCGCCGCGCTGCGCCGGGTGTACGTGCGCGCCCCGAACTGGGTCGGTGACCTCGTGATGGCCACTGCCGCGTTCGCGCGGATCCGCGAGTCCTTGCCCGCGGCGCGGATCACCTGTGGTCTGCGCGGCTTCCTGCGCCCGCTCCTCGCGGGAGCGCCGTGGTTCGACGAGGTCGTGGAGGTGCCCAAGGCAAGGGGCCTCGCGGGGCTGCTCGCCCAGGTGCGGCAGCTGCGTGCGCAGGACTTCGATCTCGCGATCGTGCTGCCGAACTCGCTCGAGACCGGGCTCGTGCCGTTCCTCGCGCGCGTACCGTGGCGGCTCGGCTACCAGCAGGGGCGGCCCTTCTTGCTGAACCTCGGCCGCAAGGCCGAACGGAACCGCGGCTGGTTGCCGCGCCATGGACCGCGCCGCGTGCCCACGCCGATGCCCGACTACTACGCGGAGCTGCTCGACCAGATCGGCTTGCCGGACATGGATCGAAGGCCGCGCCTGTTCGTGACCGACGACGAGCGCGTGCGCACTGCAGCTTGGTTGCAGGCGCGGGGCGTGCAGCCGGGACAGCGCCTCGTGCTGCTCTCGGCCGGCGCGAACTACGGCGGCTCGAAACTCTGGGAACCGGACCGCTGGGCGGCGGTCGCGCGGCACTTCCTGGCGCAGGGCCAGCTCGTGCCCGTGTTGCTCGCGGGACCCTCGGATCAGGAACTCGTGCGCAGCATCGGCCAGATGTCCGGCGCGCTCGCCGCGGTCGACCCCGTGCTGCCAGTCGACTCGTTGAAGGCTCTGTGTGCACGGGCCGCGCTGATCGTGACCGTCGACTCGGGGC
>CAZSKV010000466.1:0-15005 GCA_964607495.1 uncultured candidatus Brocadiaceae bacterium | reverse complement strand
GATCGCAGCGCGTGGTTGCTGCAGATCGATCAGGCGACCGGGTTTCCGTTCTATCGCGGCGAATACAGCTCGACCGGCGTGCTCTGCTCCGAGGTGATCGTGCGCTCGGCTGCGCTCGGTGCCCAGGCCCAGATCGGTTCGAACGTGCCCTGGTGGGCGCCGGTCGGCTTCGACATCAAGGACTTCGCGACTGCCGAGGACGCGATCCTCGCCAGTGGCAATCCCGCAGCCTTCGTGCCGGAGATCGGCAACTCGGCCCCCGGCTACGGACTCGACATCTGCCGCATCACCACCAACCTGCTCGACGCGACCAAGACGCTCGTGTTCGGCTTCAGCGACGGGATCGATCACATGTTCCTGACGGAACGGGCCCGGCCCGACATCGCCCCGGTCGATCCGAACGGCGAGATGCACGTGATCAAGGTCTTCTCCGACATCGGCGTGACCGAGTGCGAGTTCTCGCACAACCGCACGCAATGCCTCGTCGTCGGCCGCGGCAACAAGGACACGATCAAGGCCGCCTGCAAGCAGTTCTACCTGCAGGTCGTGCAGAAGCGCTGAGTCGGGGCTGCCCCGCAACCGGGGCCCCCGCGGCTCAACGTGGCACCGCGACCCACATCGCGAAGTCGTCGCCGAGTACGCCCTCGCGCATCAGCCGGTCCTCCTCGGCGAAGAGCCGGGACAGCACGAGGTTGTGCTGCCAATCCTGGGGTGCGAAGGTGTGGATCTGGTTCATGAGCACGGGCTGCAGCAGTGCGCAGCCCGCGCCCGCATAGCCGGCGAACTCGAATCCGGCGGCCTTGCAGGTCGACAGGATGTCGCGCGATCGCACGGCTTCGGAGGGATCGAGCGCGAGCATCTCCTCGAGGGGTGTCGGCACGACCTCGCGATGATGGACCTGGTGCGCCGTGGGCACGATCTCGCGCAGCGCGCGCGTGCCCCAGGCGCATTGCACGGGCTCCCATTGCAGACGGTTCGGACCGATGTACTCCTGGGCCAGGATGCAGCCGCCTGGACGCAGGGCCTGCCGGCTCACCGCCCAGAACTGCTCGAGCGCTTCCACGTGATGCACCGAACCGAGGGCGGTGATGATGTCGAAGGAGCGTGGCTCGAGGTCGAGGTGGTTGAAGTCGCCGAGGCGCAGTTCGAGGTTCTTGATGCCGCGCCGGTCCATTTCGGCACGCGCGACATCGAGGATCGCGGGCGTGATGTCCGTGGCGGAGAAATGGCGGTCGGGCAGGGCTGTCGCCAGCGCCATCTCCTTCTCGGCCGTGCCGCAGCCTGGCGAGAAGATCCGTGCGCCCGGCTTGGAGCGGGTTCGGATCTCGCCGATGACCGCGTCGAGATGGCCGGTCAGGTTGCCGAAGCAGCGCAGCGACACATAGGCGTGGACCAGCGGATGGTTGAAGAAGTTGTCGTGCGTGCCGTGATCGGCGCGCCCGTGCCGCTCGGTCCAGAAGTCGACGACCCGTGTCGTTTGGGTGCTCGGATCGGATGGAGTCACCTCGGGGAGGATACCGCGGGATCTGGGCGTACCGCGTGGGGCCCCGATCCGTGTTGCAGGGCTGCATCGTCGGGATCGCGGATGTCGCATCCCCCCGACGCATCCGGCCGCCTTGCGGCGCCGGAAACCCGGGCGCGAACCGGACCAGTCCGCTCGCATCGGCGCTTCGCGGCGCGATTGCACCTGGCACGGGCGGTGCTCCTGGGACTGGAGCAAGCACTCCAACGCCGGAGCCCAACATGGACGCCAACCACAAGAACGGCCGCGAAGACAACTCCCCCAGCCTCGGCTCGGCCGAGTACCGCACGCGCCTCCTGACCAAGCTCAACTGCCTGATCGCCGTGCTCGAGGTCGCGATCGCCAAGATCACGCGCAGCATGGAGCTTCCTGGCGCCAACGAGGATCGCCTGGTCAAGATCCGCAGCAACCTCGAGAACACGCTCTCGATCTGCAACCGCGCCAAGCACACGCTCGAGAAGGGCATGACCGCGCTGCAGGCTCCTACGGCCGGGACCAGACAGGCCACGGCGAAGGAGAACATGAGCTATCGCGACTACGTCGAGCTCGGCAGCATCGACGAATACCAGAAGTTCAAGAAGCTCGCCCCGATCAGCGGCAACGAGATCACCTCGACCGACGTCGACGACCTGATCAAGAAGCTGCTCGGCTGAGTCCGCACACGCCTCTCTCCTTCTCCCTGACTGTTTCCTTCTCCCGCAAGCCGGGAGCGGCAGCCACTCTCCTGCCGCTCCTGGCGTCTTTATTTCAGGCGGTCGAGCGCTTCCTCGAGCGCCGTCTTGATCTTGTCGTAGCTCGCGCCGCCCTCGCGCGCCTGCAGCACGCCTTCCTTGTCGAACACGAGGAAGAGCGGCATGCCGGTGAACATGTGCACCTTCTTCTGGAAGCCGAGGTTCGCCGGGAACACGCGATAGCGCAGCGCGTGCTTCGTGGCGAAGTCGCGGATCGCGGCGACATTGTCGTCGCGCGATTTCTTCATCTCGAGGCTCGCCGCGAGCACGTGCACGGTCTCGCCGCGGGCCTGGCAGACCGCGTTCAGCACCTTGGCGGTGTTCGCCGCCTCGCCGTCCCAGGTCGAGGTCAACGCGAGGAGCACCGGCTTGCCGCGCAGGTCGGAGAACTTCAGCGTCTTGCCGTCGAGGTCCAGAACCTCGAACTCGAAGCCGCTGTCGGCATCGCCCGGCTTGAAGATCACGCCCTTGGGTAGTGGCTCCCGCTCCTGCGGCTTCGGCTGTGCCTCCGGCTCGTCCTCGGGCGGTTTCTCCTCCTCGAGCTTCGCCTCGTCGCCGCTCCCCTCCTCGAGGCCGAGCGCCGTGCGCACCCATTTCTCGATCTCCTTCTTGTGCTGCGGCCCGAAGCCGACCGTCAGGTGGTCGAACTCCAGGCCCTTCTTGAAGAAGAGCAGCGTTGGGTAGCCACGGAAGTTCGGCACCTGCTTCTGCACCGCCGGGGTGCCGATCGCGAGCGGATAGGGAATCCCGTGCTCGGCAGCGAACATGCGGATCGTTCGGGTCGCCTCGGCATCGGGCTTGCCCTCGTAGTTCAGGCCCAGGATCTCGAGCCCTTCCTGCTTGTAGCGGCGCGACAGATCGACGAGGGCGGGGATGGCTTCCCGACATGGCGGGCACCACGTGCCCCAGAGATCCACGATCAGCACGTTCTCCGCGAAGTTCGCCTGCGTCAGCTTCTGCCCACCGAGGGTCGTGATCTCGAACTTGAAGTCCTTGATCTGCTGCGCAGACAGGCTGGGAACCAGGATCGTCAGAGCCATCCAGAGCGAGCAGGTGCGCATGAACTATCCTCGGGGGGAGTCAGACCTTTGCCGCGACACAGCTACTATCTCCCCGCCCCCGGAACCTGGGAAGCCGCACCCGCACCCGTATGGCTCGCAGACCCCTGATCGTTCCTCTGCTGCTCGGCCTCGCGTTGCCTCTCGCCGCCCAGGAGACGCAGCCCCTCCGGCTGGCGAAGCTGCGCCAGCAACTGGAGCAGCGCCCCGGGCACGCGGCGGTGTTCGAGGCGTATTTCAAGGCGCTGGTGGCGGCGAACGCGGTCGAGGCGGAGATCACGCTGCTCGAGGATCGGCTGCACAAGGACGCCGGGGAGACGACGCTCTCGCTGATCCTGGGCCGGCTGCTGCTGCGCGCGAACCAGGAGGACAAGGCGCTCCTCGTGCTGGACGGGATCGCCACGAAGACCCCCGAAGTGCAGGGCGTGCTCGGGGAGATCTACCACAAGCTCGGCCGGCACGACGCGGCGGCGCGTGCGTTCACGGCGGCGCTGCCGGCGGCGACGACCTCGGAGGCGAAGAGCAAGCTCTACGAGCGGATCGGGCGGGCGCAGCTCGCGCTCAACCAGAAGGCGCAAGCACTCGCGACCTGGCAGCAGATCGCGGAGCTCGACGGCGGCAAGTTCCACCGCCGGCTGCAGGTGGCCGAGCTCCTGACCGAGGCGGGGCTGCTCGCGGAAGCCGAGCAGGCGTACGCGCCCCTGCTGGTGGCGGCGGAGAGCGACCCGGCGCAGCTCTGCAAGGTGATGCGCGACCAGGGCCGGCTGCAAGAGCTGCAAGGGCAGCTCGACACGGCGCTCGCGACCTACGACGCGATCCTGGGCAAGACCGCGCGCGGCAACTGGCTGCGCAAGGAGATCGAGGGCCGGGTGGTGCAGATCCACCGGCGGCAGGGCAGGCTCGACGCGCTGGTGTTGCGGTTGCAAGAGCAGCGGCAGCAGTCGCCCGACGACCTGTCGATCACGGAGCTCCTGGCCGACGTGCTGGTGGAGATGCGCAAGCTTGGGGAAGCGGCGCAGTTGCTGGCGGCGGCGACGCCCAAGCACCCGGGCGACGTGAGGCTCGCGCGGCGGCTGGCGCAGCTGCACGTCGACCAGGGCCAGATCGAGCCGGCGATCGCCGAGTACCAGCGGATCGTGTCGGTGAAGCCGGACGAGCTGGAGATCTACCTGGAGCTCGGGCAGCTGTTCGCGAAGGGTGAGAAGCTCGAGGAAGCGAAGAACCAGTGGGAGAAGGTGCTCGCGCGGAACCTGAAGGACGCGTCGTTGTGCACGCGGATCGCGAGCATGTACGCGCTCTACGAGCGGGAGGCGGACGCGATCCGGCTCTACGAGCGTGCGATCGAGATCGAGCCGGACGCGATGGTGCGCCACACGGACCTCGCGGAGTACCAGTTCGCGCGCGGGAAGAAGGAAGCCGGGACGAACACGCTGCTGCGGGCGATGCAGGCGGCGCAGGGCAAGCCGCGGCGGCTGGAAGCGATCGTCGGGGCGCTGCGCGAGCACGAGCTGATCGCGGCGGCGCAGAGCTGCCTCGAGCAGATCCTGCAGGCGGAGCCCGGCAACCAGGAGACCCGCTACGCGCTGGCCGACCTGCTGCTCGGCAAGGGCGAGACAGAGGCGGCGAAGGGGCTGCTCTGGCAGGTGGTGGAAGCCGAGGAGGCGCAAGGCGGCAGCCAGCGCACGCAGGCGGCGAACACGCTGGTGCAGCTCGCGATCAAGGAGGACAAGCAGGCGGAGCTGATCGCGCTGGCGGAGCACAAGCAGAGCCCCGGGGCGGCATTCGTGCTGGGCCGCGCGCACACGCGCAGCCGTGACTTCGAGAAGGCGATCGCGAGCTACCGGCAGGCGCTGACCCGCAAGAGCGACGACGTGGAGGCGAGACGGCTGCTCGCGCGGCTGTTGAGCGAGGAGGGGGACTTCCAGGGCGCGTTGCGGGAGTACGCGACGATCGAGCAGTTGCAGCCCTCGGAGGGCAAGCGGCAGTTCCGGGAGGTCGCGCGGTTGCACCTGGAGACCTACGACCTGGAGCAGGCGATCGCGGTCTGGCAGAAGGCGATGCGCGACAACCCCGACAACGCGTCGGTGTTCGTCGAGGTGGGGAAGGAGTTCCTGAACATCCAGCGGGTGCAGGAAGCGCTCGAGGCGTTCGCACAGGCGGCGCGGCTGAAGGCGAGCGACCCGGACATCCAGCTGCGGCTGGCGGACGCGCTGCGGCAGGCGGGCAAGCCCGAGGAGGCGGAGAAGCAGCTCTACCAGGTGGCGACGAGCGCGCTGGACGGCCGGGACCGCGAGCAGGCGCGCGCGAAGCTGTTCGAGCTCTGCGCGGAACAGGGGCTGATCGACAAGCGGATCGAGGCGCTGGCGACGACGGTGGCGGAGAGTCCGTACGACAAGGACGCGCCGCAGCTGCTGGCGGACCTGTACATGCGCACGGGCGACTACGTGCTGGGCCTGGAGATGGTGGAGAAGGCGATCGGGTTCCAGCCGCGCAACAAGGAGCTGCTGACGCGCAAGGCGGAGCTGTTCGAGGCGCTCGAGGAGTGGGACAGGGCGAAGCTCGCGCACGAGGAGCTGTTGAAGTTCCCCGACGCGGAGCGGGACGTGCACCTCGCGGGGATCGGGCAGGCGCTGTACGAGTCGGGGCGCGCGACCGAGGCGAAGGGCGTGTTCGAGAAGATCGTGGACCGCGGGCGCGTGGCGAGCCTCTACAAGAAGTACGAGCTGCACGACGAGGCGATCGAGTTCTACAAGCGGGCGATCAGCCGGAACCCGGCGGACCTGAAGAGCTACGTGGACCTCGCCGAGCAGCTGGTGGAGCGGAACCGGCAGCAGGAGGCGATCGGGAGCCTCGAGCGGGCGCTGAACCTGAACCCCTTCCACCGCCGGTCGCTCGAGCTGGTCGGCAAGCTCTACGTGCAGCAGGGCCGCCGCGACGACGCGGTCAAGGCCGGCATGCGCCTCTTCGGCCTGCGCGGCGAGGAGACCGCGAAGACGCGCGAGGAGGAGCTCGAACAGGACCGGCAGCGCGGCCGCTCCCGTGGGTCCTACTACGACCCGTTCCGGTTCGGCTTCAACCAGCAGCGTCTGCAGGCCGCGCAGAGCTACTTCCAGGAGCGTGGCCTCGAGGACGAGTGGGGCCGCATCCTGGTCGCCGAGGCGAAGCGGCGCCTGGCCGACCTCACGCTCTTCCAGGAGGTCCGCAATCACTTCAGCTGGCGCGACAAGTCGGCCAAGAAGCTGATCGAGTTCCTGCGCGAGCTCCTCGCGCGCGACTTCACCAAGGTCCGGATTCCACCCGGCTACACGGAGCGTTCCTACCGCGAGCAGATCGAGCAGGCGCTCTTCAGCACCTACCAGCAGGATGCCTCGCTCGCGGAGAGCCGGATCTGCGAGCTGGCGGGTGACAACCGCACGCCGACAGAAGCCGTCGAACGCGCCAAGCTCCGCTTCGGGCTCGGCAAGCTCGCCGAGGCCGAGGCCGAGGTGCGCGCGCTCGTGCAGCGCGAGCCGCAGGACATCGTCGCCCTCCTGCTCCTGGTCGAGCTCGTGGCTGAGAAGAAGGCCTACGCCGAGGCGGCGGAACTCGTCGGGCGCGTGATTGCGTGGTGCGAGGGTCCTGGCAAGGAGTACCTCGCCGAACGCGCGGCCCGGGACCGTGTCGCCTTCCAGACCGCCCGCAAGGGCATGCTCGACCAGCTGCCACGCAAGCTGCGGCGCAAGGTCGACGACGAACAGCTCTTCGCGCTGCACACGGAAGTGCGACCGACGGGCTTCAGCGGCAAGCTGTCGACCATCAGCTTCCCCGAGACGGCGCCGAGCGCGTTCGCGGCGCGCCTCAAGCGCATCCGCCTGCTGCACGCGGCCGGTGACCTGGCGGGGATGGATGCAGCGACCGCGGAAGCCCGCGGCGTCGCGACCGAGCTCTACCAGCAGCTGGCTCTCGGCAAGACCCTCTACGAGGAGGACCGCAAGGCCGAAGCCGAGCCGTTGCTCGCCGCAGTCCTCGCCGCGGAACCCGGCTATCGCGCAGATCCGGTGCGCATGTACTTCTGGGATCGCTACCGCAGCCTGTTCGGCGACGCCGCCAACGTGCTCGGCGAGCTGCTCGCAGCCAAGGGCAAGCCGGTCGAGGCCTATGCGTTGCTGCGTGACCACGCGCAGGGGCAGAAGGCCGAGCTGATCCTGCGCCAGAGCGGCAAGGGTGCGGAGATCCTGCAGGTGCTGTCGGATGCGGTCGCGAAGAGCGGGCAGCGCCTGCGTGAAGCGCGCAATCAGGGCGCTGCGGACCTGACGAACGTCGAATTCGACTACCGCGACGACGTGATCAAGCTGGCCGATTTCCACATCGGCGAGAAGGACTTCGCGCGTGTCGACGCGGTCTACCAGGAGTCACTCGCGCTGCTGCCGGACGATCTCGAGATCCGCAACGTGCTGGCCGGGCTGCGGCTGCGCCAGGGAGACGCCGCGCGCGCGGTGGCGACGCACGAGGAGATCCTCGACGTCAAGCGGCGCAAGAAGCGCACGCAGCAGGTCGAACAGGCGACGCCGCCGGCGCGCCTGCAGCCGACGCTGCCGGATTCCGGCAACCAGGACCGCAGCAGCAGCTTCGGCGGCATGTTCGGCGGTCCCGTCGCCTACACGGGTCCCTACTACGGCAGCCAGTCGAACCTCGACGTCGCCTCGACCTACCTGCAGATCCTGCGCATCTACACCGATCGGCGCGACGTGGACGGCGTGCTGCGCGCGCTGCGCAAGATCGCGCAGGAGGACCCGGCTGCGTTCCGCAACTTCGCCTACCAGGTCGTCGAGACCCTGCGCAACCAGGATCTCGGCAAGAAGAAGCTGCCGATCCTCCGGATGCTGCGCGGGGTCGTGACCAACAATCCGTGGCTGGCACTCGAGTACGCGAAGGCCTGCAGCGAGGAGAGCGAGCTCAAGGAAGCTGAGCGCGTGCTCGACAACCTCGTCGCGAAGTCGACGAGCCCGGACGACTACTACACCCAGGAAGCGCAGCGGGAACTCGACAGGATCGCGCAGAAGCAGGGCCAGTCGAAGATCCCGATCGAGGAGTTGCGCAAAGCGGTCGAGCGCGAGCCGGACAACGTCCGGCATCGCATGAAGCTCGCCGAGCGGCTGAAAAAGGAGCACCGCTACGACGAGACGCTGGCCGAGGTCGAGGCGATCGTGAAGAAGGCCCCGTACATGGCCAAGGCCAAGGAGATGGTCGTCGACGCCAGTGCCGCGGTCGGCAAGGACGAGACCGCGATCGCAATGATGCGCCGCCTCTTCGAAGAATCCTCGAGCACGTACGACAAGCTGCGACGCGGCGTGAACCTCGCGAACTGGTTGCACGCACAGGGCCTGCGCGACGAGGCCTACGCGATCGTCGACGGGCTCGAGACGCAGAGCGGGGGCAGCAACAACTTCTCGCCGGGCAACTGGTTCCTCGACAAGCACGAACTCGAACGCGCACAGAGGCTGATCGCCAAGGACTTCGAGAAGAAGAAGACGCAGCAGTACGAGGCGCAGGTGCTGCGGCAGCGGCTCGCGCGGCTCGACCTGGCCTCCGGCCGCGAGAAGGAGGGCATCGCGCGGCACCTGGAGGCGCTGCGCGAGGCCACCGCGCTCAACGACCGCGAGCAGCGCTTCAAGGAGCTGCTGCTGGTCTGCAAGAACCATCCCGATCCCGCGCGCCTGGGCAAGGCGCTCGTCGCGCACGAAGCCCGCGCGACCGTCGAAGACCGGCTCGTGTGTGCGGCAGTCGCGTTCGCCAAGGGCGAGGCAGCCGCAGCCGAGAAGGACTTGCGCACCGCCGTCCAGCTGTCGCCGAAGGAGGTCTACCTCTACCCGCTGCTCTACGGGCTCCGGCGGCTCGCCGGCGACCTGGAGGGTGCGATCGGCGTACTCGACGAGATGGCCCGCGTCTACGGCGGCAGCGAGACGATGCGCTACTCCGGCGCCGGCGTCTCCCTGAACGAGCGTGACCGCCTGAAGCTCGAACGTGCCGGCCTGCTCGAGGAACTCGGCAAGCGGGACGAAGCGCTCGCGCTGATCGATTCGCTATTCGACGAGACCAAGCCGGAGACCATGACGTTGTTGGCGAGCGTCTACCGCGACCGCCGCGAGTTCGCGAAGGCCCTCGAGTGGCGGCGTCGCTTCGCGCAGAAGACCGGCCAGAAGAACGCCGTCCTGCTGCGTGAGGAGGCCGGCCTCCTGCTCGAGCTCGACAAGTTCGACGAGGCCCTGGCCGTGCTTGCCGAGGCGGACCTGATGAGCCGTGGTGACACCGCGACGCGCCAGCTGCTGATCAAGGTCCATCGCCGGAAGGGCACGCTCGCCGAGTACGTGGCGACGCTCGAAGCGGACTACGCGAAGGATCCGCGCAACCAGGGCGTGCGCGCGCTGCTGCTCGAGCTCTACGACGAGCAGCGGCGGCCTGACGCCAAGCGGCGCATCTTCTTGCAGATGCTCACGGACCCGCCGACGAAGGCGCAGGCTCTCGAAGGCCTGGTTGCGCTCGCCCAGAGGGATCGGGATCGCAAGGCGGTGGTCGAGCACCTGCGGGCGCTCGTCGACATGAAGGGTGGCGAGGAGAAGAAGCAGGCCTGGGGCCGGCTCGCCGGAGCGCAGCTCGAGGCCGACGACGCCGCGGGTGCCGAGGTGAGCATGAAGAACTCGGTCGATCTCGGCACGGCCGACGGCTGGCAGCAGCTCGGCTGGTGGTACTTCGGCCAGAAGCGCGAGGCCGACGCCCTGGCCGCGTTCCGCAAGGTCGTCGAGCTCGACCCGGACCGTGATTGGGAGCTCGATCGGTTCGTGACCGCGGCCTGGCAGAACCACCAGCACCAGGAAGTCATCTCCCGGATGCTCGAAGGACTGCGCAAGAAGCGCGGCAAGGTCGAGGCGCTGGACATCCATCAGAGGACGCAGCTCCTGGATGCCCTCTCCGGGCTGTCCGCGGCCGAACGCGCCGCACTCATCGCGCCCGATGGTGCAGACGTCGACGCGCTCGAGCGTGCAGGCGTGCTGCGCTTCGCCCAGGGCGACGTGAAGGAGGCCGAACGCCTGTTCCGCGAAGTCGTGCGGATGGACCCCAAGCGCTTCGTCGCCTGGCAGCACCTGCGTGCGATCCTGCGCCAGCAGGATCGGGCCAAGGAGCTGCTGCCGGTGGTCGAGAAGCTGCGCGATCTCGTCGAGCGCGAGTACGTGATCCGCAACGACTGGTCGCTGTCGAACATGGCGACCAACCTGCAGGACCAGATCGGCTGCCTGCATCACGAGCTCGGCGACGACCAGAAGGCAGCGGAGGCCTGGCGCACGGCGGCCTTGCGCCGGACGCCCTACTCGCAACCCTACGGCTATTGGCGCAGCGACTGGCAGGTGCGCTATGCGGCCGAGAAGTGGCTGACCGTCGGCCGGCCGGAGCTGGCGCTAGCGTGCTACCAGACGGAGTTCCTGCAGCGTGAGGCACCGCCATGGAGCGGGTACATGCGCGCGCTCGAGGCCTCAGGGCAGCACTCCCAGGTCGAGGCCATGGCCTGGAAACGCCTGACCGATCCGCTCGAGCTCTATGGCGTGATCACCGAGTACCAGAGCTGGTACTGGGACGAGTTCACCGGTGAATCGAGACCGTCGTCTGGCGCCGCGCAGTTCCTCGCGAGCTTCTACTGGCGTCAGGGTCGACTCGACGAGTTGTATGCGCGCCTCGCCGAGCTCGAGCAGAACCCCGCGCACAAGCCGCGGGTCGAGGAGGTTCGTACGGCTCTCTTCGCCTTGGCCCGCGATCGCGGCCAGATCGCCCAGGTCGCCGAAGCGCGGCTGACCGAGGACGACCAATCGGTGCACCTGCGCTTCGGCGCGGCGCAGGCCTGGCTACGCGCCGGCGACGCCGGCAAGGCTCTCGAGCATCTGCGCCATGTCCTCGACTTCGAGAGCAAGGCCCTGCGGCACGCGTCGCGGGCGCCGCGGGCTGAGACCTATCGCCAGTACACGTACGTGAACGGGCAGCGCGTGAGCGGCAGGCAGAAGAACCCGTTCTCGTTCACCTTCTCAGGTGACAGCTGGTCCAGCTCCTACTGGAGCTCGGGCTGGGAGCGCGACCTCGACACGTACCGGCGGACCGCCGCGGCCGCGTTGCTGGCCAAGGGGCAACGCGACCTTGCACTCGAGATCGAGGAGGATCTCGTCGGCGCCGCACTGCCGAGCCAGCGAGACGAGACCTTGTCCCAGATCGCGAGCGACTACCAGCGCTACGAGCTCTGGCCCGAAGTCGTGCGGGTGCGCCGGATGCTGCTCGATCGCAAGGACATGCAGCTCGAGCCCGGCTCGCGCGTGCAGCAGCTCCAGATGCTGCTCGCGGCCGTGTGGCACCTCGGTGACCCCGCGGTCCTGCGTTCCGCCCAGCAGGAGCTGCGCACCGCGATCGACCAGCAGATCGCTGCGGCTCCGGGACCGCATGCCCTCGGGGTCAAGCAAGGCCTGCTCGCCTTTCTGGTCGACGAGCTCCGTGACGCCGCGGGGGCAACCAGGATCGCCGCCGAACTCGAGTCCTTCGGGATCGACTGCGCGACCTACCGCGCGCGGATCCTCGTGCTCGAGGGCAAGGCCAAGGAAGCCGTCGCAGCCTACCGGCAGCTCGAGGAACGGGCCCGCGTGCGCGGTGCTGCCCAAGACAGTCCGGAAACGCGGATTCCACTGGGACTCGCACTCGCTGCAGCCGGCGAGAGCGAGGAGGCGAAACGGATCCTCGGCCCGGCATCGCGCATGGTCCATGACGAGCGGGTGAAGGCGGAGGTGATGGAGGCGTTGGCGAAGCTCGGCGGCTAGCCGACGTCGAGCAGCTTCCGCCACGCAGGATCCAGGCGCACGAACGCCTGACCGCGATCCCAGACTCCGGAATCCCTGTCCGCGACGACGCGATAGAGCGAGCTCGCAACGCGGCGCAGGGTAGTCCAGTCGTGGGGGAGCCCGGCATCCGTGAATGATCGTTCGAGTCGGCCGTCTGGATCGTCGTTTCGTTCGCACCAGTGCCGCAAGTGGGTGAACGCTGCCAGATGATCGAGCTTGGCCTTGTTGCACTGCTTGTGCGCCAGCACGAAGTTGTGGCCAAGGTCTCTTCGGTAACGCGCCCAAGGCAGGAAGTGGTCGACCTCGCCGCGCCCGTGCATCGTCTCGTCGCAGTAGAAGCAACGACTGCCCTGCACGGCTTCGATCGGCCCGCGCCAGGCTTCGAGACTGTTTCGATCGTCCGGAAAGAGGAACGTCTCGACCTGGGAACCGGCTCCGAGCAGCTTCGGGTTGCAGCGCAGGACGAAACGTAGCCACGCCGAGCGGACCACATCTTCGATCAACGGGGCGAAAGCCACGAGGCACGCCACGGTGCCAGGCTCGAACACGATCTCCGAATCGTGCCTTCCCCGGTGGTAGAGGAAGTGCAGCGGTTCTTCGCGGTCGCGAACTGACTGGAGCTTCCAGAGCGGCATGTCGCTGATGGACCGCCGGACTGTGTTGATCAAGGCCGCGCGTTCCGTGTCCTGGGCGTCGCGAAACGCGCGCCGCGTGCGGCGCTGCAGTTCCTCGATCTCCTTCAGGATCTTCAGACTCTGGCGGCCTCGCTCCTGGACCAGGACTCCAGACGCAGGACCGTCGAACCTGGGCGCAAAGGGCGGCGATGCCTCTGCAGCCACACCTGCTGGGGCGGCGAACGGCCTGGTGTGCGGCCAGTAGAGCTCGATGACGTGCAGCGCGAGGTCGCGCACGTCGACTGGTTCCCGTTCGTCGTGGTCAGGGTTCTCCAGGGCCCAGCGCACCAGCGCCAGCAGCAGCGCGAACTTGTACGTGGCGACGAACTCGCCCTCGACCAGCAGATGCTGCAGTTTCTGCAGGAACCTGGCCTGCTGCTCCACGGATGGTCCGAGCGCTCGATCCACCGGATTGCACTCACGCAAGCCCCTGGCGAGTCCAGTGTCAAGCTGGGACGCACGAACACGACACCGACGCTCGCCTGCGGAACTGGTTACCCTCTCGGCGTCCCCAACGGCATGCCCAGCTCGCGCAGACACTTCCTGGCCGCGTCGGCCGCCGCATTCGCGTTTCGCGACGACACGGCGCGACAGCTCGAGCGGTTGGACTTCGCGCAGGCCGCCCCGGACGACGACGAGTTCTGGCGGGAGTTGCGCAGCCACTTCGACCTCGATCCCGCGGCCACGTCGTTCAACCATGCCGGGCTCTCGCCCTCGCCGCGCGCCGTGCGCGAGGCCATGGCTGCGCAGGTCCGCCGCGCCAACAGCGATCCCAGCCGCGTGATCTGGCGCCAGCAGGACAATGAACTCGAATCCGTGCGCGACCGCCTCGCGGCCCTCGTCGGTTGCGACGCTGAGGAGCTGGCGCTGGCGCCGAACGCGACCCATGGTCTGCACACGGTGATCCTCGGCCTGCCCCTACAGAAGGGCGACGAGATCCTGACCACCGCTCACGACTACCCGCGCGCCCTGAACGCGATGCGGCAGCGCGAGCGGCGCGACGGCACGGTCACGGTCGAAGTACCGCTGCACACGCCGCCGGACGATCCGGCGCGGATCGTCACCGCGATCCTCGAGCGCATCACGCCACGCACACGGCTCGTCGTGCTCAGTCAGATGACCTACCTGACCGGGCAGCTGCTGCCCGTGGCTGCGGTGGCCGCGGTCGCGGCGCGCCGCGGGATTCCGTTGCTGGTCGACGGGGCACACGGACTCGGCCTCCTGCCGGACACGGTGCAGGATCTCGGCGGTGCCTTCTACGCCGCCTGCCTGCACAAGTGGCTGATGGGCCCCGTGGGCACCGGCGTGTTCGTCGCCCGCAGCGCGTGGATCGACAAGGTCTGGGCGCTGCATCCGGGCGAGGAGACGCACGATCGGCGCATCACGAAGTTCGAGCAGTTCGGCACGCGGGCCGCAGCGCCCCTGCTCGCGCTCGGCGAGGCACTCGACTTCCACGAGTTGCTCGGGCGCGAGCGCAAGGCCGCCCGGCTCGAGGCGCTTCGCGCACGCCTCGCGGCGCCGCTGCTCGAGGCGCCGGGCGTGCAACACTGCGGCAGCCTCGATTCGGCGCGCTGTCGCGCCCTGCTGACCGTCGGCTTCGCCCGGCTCGTGCCCAAGGCGCTCGCGGCCTGGCTCTGGCAGGCACACCGCATCAACGTGACCGTGGCCGACCGGGGCGGACTGCGCGCGATCCGCATCTCGCCCAACGTGTTCACGACGCATGCCGAGATCGATCGGCTCGCAGCCGTCCTCGTCGCGGCCGCCAGGAACGGCATCTGAAGCGCCTCCTCGATCCAAGCTGACCACCCTTCCAACATGATGCTCAGGAACGCCTCGTTGCTCCTCTTCGCCGCGCTAGGTCTTGCCACGGCCGCGCCGACGCAGGAATCGGCTCCGGCGACCACCGCACAGGCACGTGGCGGCCGCCTCGCGGTCATCACCCGGCTGCTGCAGGACCCCGGCACCGATGCCGTGGCGCTCGTGACCGAGGCCGTGCGGCTGGTCGGGTTCGCGGTCTGGGACGAGAACCGTGCTGTGCTGGCCGAACCGCTCGGCACGCCGCGACTCTGCCTCGCGATCACGGACACGGAGATCCGCGACTACGCGCGGATGTTCCGCGACGGGAGCACGGTCGCGCGGGCCGATCTGATCGGCGGCGTCGACGTGCTCTA
>CAZSKV010000465.1:0-2886 GCA_964607495.1 uncultured candidatus Brocadiaceae bacterium | reverse complement strand
CGAGTTCATCGCCGCGATCGCCCAGTACAAGAAGTACCACAGCCGGCCGTTCCCGTCCTGGAGCGAAGTGCTCTTCGTGCTCAAGCAGCTCGGTTACCGCAAGGCGCCGCCAGCCGGCTGAGCGCTTCAGCCGCGGCCCAGCCAGGCGAGCATCGCGATGCCGACCACGACGCGGTAGACCGCGAAGGGCAGGAAGGTGCGGCGCTGGACGAAGCGCACGAACGGCCGCACGACCAGGGCCGCGGTCACGAACGCCGCCACGGCCGCGACCAGCAGGTCGACCAGCAATGCGCCGTGCAGGGTCGTGCGCACCTTCCAGAGCTTGAGCAGGCAGGCGCCATAGAGGATCGGCAGGCCGACCAGGAACGAGAACTCCGCGGCGGCCCCGCGCGTGAACCCGAGCAGCAGTGCGCCGGCGATCGTGCTGCCCGAGCGGGAGACGCCGGGCACCAGTGCGAGGGTCTGGAACAGGCCGATCCCGAGCGCCTGCAGCAGGGACATCGACGCCACCGTGCCCTGCAGGATCACGCCACGCGCGCGGCGTCCCGCGAGCCAGCCCTCGAGCATGATCAGCAGCGCCCCGCCGGCCAGGGTCGTCAACGCGACCACGCGCGGCGTCATGAGCCTGGCTTCGAGCCAGTCGTCGGCGAGGAGTCCCAGCGCGATCGCCGGCAGGGCCGCGGTCACGATCAGGGTCAGGAGGTTCGGACCAGGACCCGCCCGCCGCGCGAGCAGGTCGCGCGCGGCGGCGAGCAGCCGCGCGCGGTAGAGCACGGCGATCGCCGTGATCGCCCCGGCCTGGATGCCGATCTCGAGCGTCGGGTTCTCGTGTCCCAGCAGCCGGTTGACGACGATCAGATGGCCGGTGCTCGACACCGGCAGGAACTCGGTCAACCCCTCGACGATGCCGAGCAGCAGCGCGTGCCAGACACCGACGCCGTCCTGGCCGGCGTTCACAGGGCCGCGGCGGCGGCCACGAGCGGCATCTGGAACGCCTGGGCGACGCCCGCGTGCGTGACCTTGCCGCCGAGCACGTTCGCGGCAGTGCCGAGGATCGAGTCCTTGGCGGCCTTGGCGGCGCCGAGGCTCGCGAGCTTCCTGGCCCAGGGGCCGGTCGCGTTGGTCAGTGCGAAGGTGGAGGTGCGCGGCACCGCGCCCGGCATGTTGGCCACGCAATAGTGCACGACGCCATCGACGAGGTAGGTCGGCTTCGCGTGCGTCGTCGGCTTGCAGGTCTCGATGCAGCCACCCTGGTCAACCGCGACGTCGACCACGACCGAGCCCTCCTTCATCCGCTTCAGGTCTTCCTTGCGCACGAGCACCGGCGCGCGGGCTCCCGAGACCAGCACCGCGCCGACCACGAGATCGGCGTGCGCCAGCCACTCGCGGATCGCGAACGGCGTCGAGTAGAGCGTCGTCACGTTGGCCGGCATCACGTCGGCCAGCTGCCGCAGCCGCTCGAGCGAGATGTCCATGATCACGACCCGCGCACCGAGGCCTGCGGCCATCTTCGCCGCGTTGGTCCCGACCACACCGCCACCGAGCACGAGCACGGTGCCCGCCTCGACGCCCGGTACACCGCCCAGCAGCACGCCGCGGCCCTGGTTGTGCTTCTCGAGGTAGTTCGCCCCGACCTGGATCGCCATCCGGCCCGCAACCTCGCTCATCGGCGTGAGCAGCGGCAGCTGGCCATGCACGGTCAGCGTCTCGTAGGCGAAGCAGTGCGCGCCGCTCGCGAGCAGCGCCTCGGTCAGGTGCCGGTCGGCCGCGAGATGGAAGTAGGTGAAGAGCAGCTGGTCCTTCCGGATCAGCTTCAGCTCGGCGGCGAGCGGCTCCTTGACCTTGATGATCATGTCGGCCTTGGCCCAGATCTGTTCGGCCTTGGCGACGATCTCCCCGCCGGCCTCGGCATAACTCTCGTCGCGGATGCCCGCGCCGAGACCCCCGCCGGCTTGCACGAGCACCTGGTGCCCGGCAACGACGAGGTCGTGCACCATCGCCGGTACGGCGCCGATGCGGTTCTCCTGCTCTTTGATCTCCTTGGGAACGCCGATGATCATGCGAGTGCGTCGGGTGCGGGTTGCGAGGGGCGGGGAGTATAGCCACGGGCCCGCGATTTCCCGCTTGCCCCGATCCGGCCCCGCCTCTATCAACTCCGCCCTCTACGGCGCCGCGTGGGCGGTTAGCTCAGTTGGTAGAGCACCAGCTCGACAAGCTGGGGGTCACTGGTTCGAGCCCAGTACCGCCCACCATCTCAGCGGCGTTCGTAAGCGCACCGTTCCGTTCGACTTCGGCACTGCAGCCTCGTGGCTGCACGCAGTGTGAGCCTGCGAGAGCGAGCCTGAAGTGGCGTACTCGATACGCCAAGTACTCCGGTTCAGGCTCCTGAGCACGGAGCCACACAGGGAATCGACGAAGAAGCGCTCGCGACGCAAGCCTGAGTTGGAGCACCACAAGCCGAGCGGCAGGCACTCATGCCGCGTCCACGACGGGAACGGAACGCGAGGCACCGAGTTGCTCGGGCGCCACGGGTCGCCCGTGTCACAACTCGACACTACGACCCTGATGGAGGCGTTCCACCACGGCACCCTCGAGCTCGAATTGGCGAGGCTCGATGACGAGCGTCAGGGTCGCCGCAACGGGGCCCGCCCACCCACCGGAAGCCGCCCTTCGTCCGCTGGTGGGATGAGCGTTGCCGGGCTGGTCGCCCGCTTTTTGTGCCAGGGTGGAGGTTGCGCGCTGCGTGCTCGGCCACTCGGACGTGCGCACGATCCAGCGCTACGCGAGCTTCGAATAGGCGGAGAAGCTGAGGTAGTGCGTGGGGATGTACGTCCATGCGATGGATGAGCCGAGGTGCGAGCTCTGCGTGGAGACGTTGAGGAAGTT
>CAZSKV010000464.1:0-2287 GCA_964607495.1 uncultured candidatus Brocadiaceae bacterium | reverse complement strand
TCTGCGGGTTGCGGGAGGAGCGGCGGATCGGCGCGTAGGCGGCCGGATTCGCGAGCTATTCGCCGGCCGGGACGCCGGGCTCCCAAGCCCGTGCCCAGCGACGGGGACCAGTATCCTCAGAGGGTCTCGAGCGGTACGTCGTGCGCGGGTGCCGGGTACTCCGCGTCGAGTTCGCGCAGATCGGCGGCGTCGAGTCTGATCGCCGCCACCGCGGCGTTCTCGCGCACGTGCGCTGCCGTCCCCGCCTTCGGGATCGCGACCACGTGCGGGTGCCGCAGGGTCCAGGCCAGCGCGATCTGGGCCGCGCTCCGGCCGTGGCGGGCGGCGAGCCGGCCCAGGGCCCCGCCGGTGCGCAAGCGCCCCTGTTCGAGCGGCGAGTAGGCCATCACCGCGATCCCGCGGCGCGCGCACTCGGGCAGCAGCCGGCGCTCGATCCCGCGCCGCGTCAGGTTGTAGAGCACCTGATTGGCCGCGAGTCCCGGATGCTGCATCTGGTCGTGGTCGAAGTTCGAGAGGCCGAAGCCGCGGATCTTGCCCGCCGCCTGCAGGGCGGCGAACGCCCGCAGGGTCTCGGCGAGCGGGTGCGGACCCTCCCAGTGCAGCAGGTAGAGGTCCAGGTGATCGGTCGCGAGGCGGCTCAGCGACCGCTCGCAGGCGGCGAGCGTGCCCTGGTAGGAGGCGTTCTGCGGCAGCACCTTCGACACCAGGCACACGACCGCGCGGCGGCCGCGGATCGCCTCGCCGACCACCGCTTCGGCGCCGCCATCCGCGTACATCTCGGCGGTGTCGATCAGGGTCATGCCGAGATCGAGGCCGAGCTGCAGCGCCCGCACCTCGTCGCGGCGCGTCGCCGCGGACAGACCCTTCTCCCAGGTGCCCTGACCGAGCCGGGGCAACGTGAGGCCGGTCGCGGTCGTGAAACCCGTGCTCACCGGACGTCGAGGGCCGCGACCTGCGCCGGAGTCAGCCAGAGCTTCGGGTCCGTGCGCAGCGTCAGCGCCGCGTGCACGCGCATCGCCTGCATCGGCGTCAGGCGCAGGCGGGCGTAGGGCGTGCCGGTAAGCGCGTGCTTCTGGTCGGCAGATTCGGCTTCGCGCAGCAACGTCGCCACGATCGGCTTGCAGCTCCTGGCCTCGGCCCGGGCCTGCAGCTCGGCCAGTGGCAGCAGCGCAGGCAGGAACCTGACCTCGACGACCTCCGCGCTGCCGACGAACGCGGCGCGCGTCGCCACCACGCCCGGCAGCGCCCCGAGCACGGCCTCGCCCTCCCAGAAGCAGTGCATCGCGAACACCGCCGTGGCAGTCGCCGGATCGTGCTCGTCACGTGCGATCAGCAGGTAGCCGGGCACCGGGCGCTTCGCGGCGCGCAACGCCGCGACCATCCGCGTGGCGATCCCGTGCGCGTCCCACACCCGATCCGCGCGCGGCAGCAGGTCGTCACCCTGCGCGTCCACGAAGCGCACGACGGGGTTGTTCCAGGCCAGCTCGGCGTAGCGCTCGAGGATCTTCTGTTCTTGCCCGGGGACGTTGTTGCGCACGACGACAGGCACGAAGCAACCCTCGATCGCCGGCACGAGCAGCGGATGGCTCAGCACGTCCTTGCCGAAGCTGGTGCAGGTAACGCAGCCCGGGATCTCCTGGAAGAGCAGGAACACGGGCCGTTGCTGCTGCCGTGCGAGTCCGAGCGCCACTGCGTAGTCGCGCTCCCAGCGCACGCGCCCGAGTTCGGGCGGCACCACGGGGCGAGACTGCTGCCCCGGCGAGAGCCCGGCGAGGACGCAGGCAGCGAGGATCGAGCGCATGCCGCAAGGGTAGCGCACCGGGCTCCGCCTCACTCGAGTTCGACCAGCACCGCTCCGGCGGCGACGGCCACACCCTCCCGGGCATGGATCTTGACCACCTTGCCACTGCCATCGGCGCCGATCGGATTCTGCATCTTCATCGCCTCCAGCACGGCGAGAGTCTGTCCGTCGGCGACCTGGTCGCCCTCCTTGACCAGCAAGGCGACGACGATGCCGGGCATGACCGCGCGGATCTCCCGCCTGCCGCCCGGCTTGTGCGCGTGCAGCGAATGCGCGACCCGTTCGCGCTCGTCTTCGACCTCGACCCGGATGCGCTGGCCGCGCAGCGTGACCACGACCGCGCCCTGCCCGTTCTCGACGAACACGTCATGGCTCCTGCCATCGGCGAGCAACGAGAAGGCCTGCCCGTCGCCGACCAGCGCCAGATCCAAGCTCACCGTGCGGCCCTCGCAGTGCGCGAGCAGTTCCTCGCCGCGGCGCTCGAAG
>CAZSKV010000463.1:0-2353 GCA_964607495.1 uncultured candidatus Brocadiaceae bacterium | reverse complement strand
GCGCGCGCCCTGCGCGAGGCTGCCGGCCAGCGACCCGCGATCGACGTCGAGCGTGAAGGTCGGCCCGTGGGCGCCGAGCACCGGCAGGTTGACCCCGTGCCCTGGGCCGATCTCGAGGATGCGCGCGCCCGGCGGCAGCGGCATCTTCGCTGCGAGCAGCCGCGCGAAGATCGTCCGCCGCGCGGCGAACCACCAATGATCGTGCCGGTGCGCGCGGTACTCGCTGTGGACGGTGGCGTGCACTCAGGACCGGTAGTCGGCGTTGATGCTCACGTACTCGGCCGAGTAGTCACAGGTCCAGCACTCGGCGGCGAACGGCCCACACGCGAGGTCGATGCCGATCTCGACGTCCTCGTGCTCCTTCATGTGGGCGTGGGCCGCGGCTTCGTTCTCGGGCCGCGGCGCGCCATCGGCGTAGAGCGTGGCCGGACCGATCCACACGCGGGCCGCATTCGCGTCGAACACGATGCCCGACCGGCCGGCGGCCGCGAGGATCCGGCCCCAGTTCGGGTCGCGGCCGTGGATCGCGGTCTTCACCAGCGGGCTGGTCGCGATCGTCCTGCCGACCGTGCTCGCCGCCTTCTCGCTGGGCGCTCCGCGCACGATCACGGTCACGCGCCGGGTCGCGCCCTCGCCGTCGCGCGCGATCATGCGCGCGAGCTCACGGCCGGTGGCGACCAGGGCCGCGCGCAACGGGTCGGTTTCGCCGCCGGCCGCGGTCTGGCTCGGGCGCACCCAGTGGCGCTCGCTGCTCCAGAGCACGAGGGTGTCGTTGGGCGAGGTGTCGCCGTCGATCGTCACGCGGTGGAAGGTCTGTTCGGCGACGTCGCGCAGCAGGTAGTGCAGGTCCTTCGGCGTGCGCGCGTCGGTCACGAGGAAGCCGAGCATCGTCGCCATGTCGGGATGGATCATGCCGGCGCCCTTCGCGGTGCCGGCGACATGGAACGTGCTGCCGTCGTCGGCCTTGCCCTCCTGGCTCGCGAGCTTGGGAAAGGTGTCGGTGGTCATGATCGCGCGCGTGAAGTCCTGGAACTTGCCCTTGGCCAGCTTGCCGGCCAGCACCGGCAGGGCCGGCAGGATGCGATCCATCGGCAGTCTGGCGCCGATCACGCCGGTCGAGAGCACCAGGACCTGTTCGGGCGGACAGGCGACGAGCTTGCCGACGGCTTCCGCGAGGGTTCGGGCATCCGCAAGGCCCTGCTCGCCGGTCGCGCAATTGGCGTTGCCGGAGTTGACGAAGATCGCCTTCACGAGGCCGCCGGAGCGCGCGAGGTGCTCGCGACACAGGTGGACGTGCGCACCGACCAGCTGGCTCTGGGTGTAGATCGCGCGGGCTGGACAGGCGGTCGCGGCGACCAGCAGCCCGAGGTCGGGCTTGGTCGTGTTGCTCTTCTTGACCGAGCAGATCGTCGCGGCGGCAGCGAAGCCTTCGGGGAGGGGATGGGTCGTGGCCACGGCGGGACGTTAGAGGGCGCGCGCGGCAGAGTCATCCCTGCTGCCGGCAGCGGGCTCCAGATGCGGCGTCGGAAAGCCCACTTGAGCCGCTATCCTGGTTCGCCCGATAACAACGGCGGCTCGGCAACCATCCGGCGTCGGGCCGCTAGTCAGGAAGGCAAAGGACCATGGCCGACTCATTCGACATCCTGGGTCTCGTCAAGCAGACCCTCGACATCAGCAAGTTCCAGGACGAGCACTGGGAAGGCTCCTTCGCCCAGTACCTGAAGCTCGTCGAGGAGAACCCGCTGGTGATCCGCACGGCACACCAGCGCATCTACGACATGGTGCTCTCGCACGGCGTGCAGGAGGTCGAGCGCGACAAGGTCAAGGTCACGCGCTTCAAGTTCTTCGAGGACGTGATCGAGGAGGGCAAGGACGGGCTCTTCGGTCTCGAGCGGCCGCTGATGAACCTGATGAACGTGTTCAAGGCGGCGGCGCACGGCTTCGGCCCCGAGCGCCGCGTGCTGCTGCTGCACGGCCCGGTCGGCTCGTCGAAGTCGACGATCGTGCGCCTGCTGAAGAAGGGCCTCGAGAGCTACTCCAAGACCGCGGCTGGCGCGCTCTACACCTTCGGCTGGAAGATCGGCAACGAGCTGATCCCGTCGCCGATGAACGAGGAGCCGCTGCTGCTGGTGCCGCCCGAGGCGCGGCAGAAGCTGCTCGACGCGCTCAACAAGAAGACCCGCAAGTCCTACCAGCTGCGCCTCGACCTCGACCTGTCACCGGTCTCGCGCTACTACTACGACAAGCTGTTGCGCGACTACACCGGCGACTGGGAGAAGGTCATGTCGCACGTCGTCGTGCACCGGATGCTGATCTCCGAGAAGGACCGCGTCGGCATCGGCACGTTCCAGCC
>CAZSKV010000462.1:0-4531 GCA_964607495.1 uncultured candidatus Brocadiaceae bacterium | reverse complement strand
GTGGGTCTTCTGCACCTGGTTCCAGGTCGGCGAGACCGGCGCCGACACGGTGCCGTAGCCGGTGATCCGGATGTTCTGGCCCGTCGGACTGCCCGGCACCGCGCCCAGCTCGTACCAGGCTCCCTGCCGCTGCCCGGGATACATCCGCGTGTTGCTGTTGCGCACCGTCGTGACCACGGTCCAGTCCTGGCCGACACCGCCGCTGAGCCGCTGCTGGGTCGCGAGGTCGTACGGATACTGGTCCTGCGGCGGCGGCAGGATCGTGCCGCCGCTCGAGCTCGAGAGCGGCACGTTGAAGTGGATCTGCTGCACGGTCGTGCCCGTGCAGTGGCCTGCGGTCAGCACCGTGAACTCGTTCACCAGCCAGGAGGTGCAGCCGGTCGGATACTGCCGGCCCTGGCGCGGATCGCTGCTGAGCTGCCGGTCGTCCGTCGGGCCGCAGATCGTGCTGGGGCCGATGCCGATCTGCGCGGGCTCGCCGCAGTCGGCGCTGACGACTCGCACGCGGCAGCCCGTGGTCCGCGCCGGCAGGATCACGCGCACCTCGACCGCGTCGCCGTTGAAGTAGGCCGAACCGTCGCGATAGTCGGCGAGGCTGCCCGCGTCGAACCACTGCACCGCCTGGTCGCGCTGCGCCTGCAGGCGCAGCCGCGTGCCGGCCGGCAGGTTGGTCTGCGCGAAGTGCAGCCGCAGCCACGCGGCCGGCGCGCAGCGCACCGTGCCGACCGCGAGCTCCTGGGTCTGCGCCCCGGCATTCGTCAGATAGCCGGAGTCGAGGTCCACCGCGCGGTTGGTGAAGCGGGCCGGCTCGGCCTGTGCGAACAGAGGGAACGCCGGCAGCAGCACTGCGGCGACGAGCGGGAGGCGGTGACGATGCATCGGGCGGGAGTTCGGGGCCGGAGGAGATGTGGCAGGGGCAGGCGGTCCCGGAGTCTAGCCCAAGTCGCCGGCGCGGGCAGGGCCCGGGTTGCCGACCGCGCGCAGCAGCGCTGCGTGCAGCAGGCCGTTGCTCGCGACCACTTCGCCGCCGAAGAGCCAGGTGTCGCCACCCGCGAGGTCCGTGACCACACCGCCCGCTTCCCGCACGATCAGCGCACCCGCAGCCACGTCGTACGGCGCCAGGTACAGCTCCCAGTAGCCGTCGTAGTGGCCGGCTGCAGTCTGGCAGAGATCGAGCTCGGCGCTGCCGAGCCGGCGGAGGTCACGGCACAGCGGCAGCACGCGCGCGAGCCGGCCGACGTTGTCGTCGCGGCCAGGCTCGTTGCGGTTGTAGGCGAAGCCGGTCGCGATCAGTGCGTCCCGCAGCTCGGCCGTGGCCGTGACCTGGATCGGCTGGCCGTTCTTGTGCGCGCCCTGACCCTTCGCCGCCGTGTAGGTCTGCTGCAGCATCGGCGCGTGCACGACGCCGAGCACGACCTCGCCCCGCCAGGCCAGCGCCAACGCGACGGCGTAGAACGGGATCCCGTGCACGAAGTTGGTCGTGCCGTCGAGAGGGTCGAGGATCCACTGCCACTCGCTCGCCTGGTGCGGTTGCCCCTTCGGCGTCAACACACCCTCCTCGGCCAGTACTGCATGCGCCGGGAACTCGGCCAGCAACTGGCTGACGATCACGCGCTCGGCTTCGCGGTCGGCGGCGGTCACGAGCTCGCGGCGGCCCTTGAACTCGGTGCGCAGCGAGCCGAGCCGCTGCTGGTACTCGAGCAGGACCCGGCCGCCGTCGCGGGCGATCGCTTCGGCGCGCGCGAGCATCCGCACGAGTTCCGCGCCGCTCGCGCTCATCGTCCCGGCTTGCCCGCGAGGCACTCGACGAGCCGTTGCTGGATCCCCTTGACCGCCTGGATCGGATTGCGCTGCTCGGGATCCCAGTTCATCAGGATCGCGAACACGCGCGTCTGGCCGTCGCTGCCTTGCACGTAGCCGGAGAGCGCCGACACGCCGCGAATGTAGCCGGTCTTCGCGCGCACGCGCCCGTGCAGTGGCCCGGCGAAGCGGCGCTCGAGCGTCCCGTCCACGCCCCCCAGCGGCAGCGATTCCTGCACGTAGCCGGCATAGGGCTTGTCGAGCGCCTGCAGCAGCAGGTGCGCGAGCAGCCGCGGCGTGACCCGGTTCTCGCGCGAGAGTCCGGAACCATCCGCGAGCACCGGCAGGCTCTCGCCGTGCGGCAGCAGCAGCGCGAGCTCCTTGGCGAGGGCGGCGAGGCCGCCCGCGAACGAACCGTCCTGCAGCCGCTCCTTGCCGAGCACGCGCAGCAGCTGTTCGGCGTGGAAGTTGCTCGAGTCCTTGAGCGCTTCGCGCACCGCCAGCTGCAGCGGCGTCGTGTGCTGGCCGACCGCCAGATCCCGTTCCGGCGCGTCGGCCTCGATCCGCACGCCGGCGCGGACCAGCTCCGTGCGCAGCGCGCGCTCGAACCACAGCCCCGGATCGCTGACCGCGGCCGCCACCTCGAGCGGGCGGCTGCCGGTGCGCAGCACGCCACGGGCCTTCAGGTTGCCATGGTCCTCGAGCAGCGAGAACGTGATCCCGCTGCGCGTCCTGCCGGCGAGCTTGATCACGCCCTCGACCGGCGCCGGCACGCGCGGTGCGAGCATTTCGATCGCGGCGACGCCCGCGGGTCCAGGCGCGACGCGGGCGCGGAAGCAACCCTCCTCGAGCACGAGGCCGCCTGTCGGCGCACAGTAGACGCGGTCGAGCTGGTCCTGGGGCCAGGACTCGGGCCGGTTCGGCCCCGTGAACGCCCCCTCGAGCAGGCGCACGCCGCGGATCGCAGTCACGCCAGCTTCGAGCAGGTTGGCCGCGACGGCCGCGAAGATCCGCTGCGGATCGTGCTCCGACTGCGACCGCCAGTTGGGATCGCCGCCGGGTTCGACCTCGAGCCAGCCGCCGCGCAGCACGAACCCGGTGCGGAAGCGATACTCGGGACCGAGGGCCTGCAACACCGCGAGCGCGGTCAGCACCTTCTGGTTGCTGGCCGGCACGAAGCTCTCGTCCGCGCGCTGCGCCGCGAGCGTGCGTCCCGCCGCATCGAACGCGCACAGGCCGGTACGCACCTGCAGGCTCGCGGCCTGCTGCAAGAGCGCGTCGAGTTCGTCATCTCCTTGGCGCGCGCGACCCTGGGCCGCGAGCAGACCGCCGGCGCCGAGCACCATCAACCAGCCTGAGACCGCCCGCATACGCGCGGCTGTTATGCCGGATGCGGGGCCGGTTGCAAGGGAGCGCGGTAGACCCCGAGCAGGCAGGCCTCGGGATAGCCGAGGCCGCACGCGCGCAGCAGGCGCCAGAGCCCGAGCTCCAGGCCGCGGCCGAGTGCGAAACGGCCCAGCGCGCGGCAGTCGTCGAGGCGGGCGAACGCCTCCTCGCGACAGCCGATCGCCGCGAAGAGCGCAGCCAGGCGCGCGCGTGTGTTCATCCGGAACGCGGTCGGGAACGTGTCCTTCGCCTCGGTGCGCCACAGGAAGCGCTTGATCGGATGCCGCAGCCGGAAGGGCACCAGCGCGGTCAGCAACGGCACCGGCGACCAGCGGTTGACCGTGTAGACCACGACCCGGCCTCCGGGCGCGAGCGCGCGGCCGACCGCGGCCACGAAGCGCGCGGGCTCGGCGACGTGCTCGGCGACCATGCGCAGGGTCACGAGATCGAAGCGCCGGCCGCCGTCCCAGGCATCGAAGAGGGTCGCGACCTTCTCGTGCACGAACGGGTTCTCCTGCAGCGTCGGATCGGGATCGACGCCGACCAGGCGCTTGCAGCGCGCGGCCAGCAGCCCGGCCAGCGGCCGATTGCTCGGGAAGAGGTCGCGCCCGCAGCCGACGTCGAGCCAGACCGTGTCCGGCTGCACGAGACCGAGGAGCGTCGCTTCGTACCAGTCGTCGGGGTTGAAGTAGCCGTGCCGCCAGCGCTGCCGCGGCCCGTCGCCGCAGGCCTCGGGCGGGCCGTACTTGTGCTGGAAGACCTCGGCCAGCGCGGCAGGCGACGGCAGGATGCTCATGCCGGAGCAGTCACCGGGAACAGGCGATCGAGTTCGGCCACCGCGTCTGGCGGCAGCGTGACCGCCGCGGCGCGCACGTTGTCCTCGAGCTGCTGCTCGCTGGTCGCGCCGACGATCACGCTCGCGACTTCGTCGTGCCGCAGGCAGAACGCGAGCGCGACCTGCGCCGCGCTCAGGCCGAGCCGCTGCGCGAGCTGCCGCAGGCCCTCGACGCGCTGCAGCGCGTCGTCGGTCAGCCACTTGCCGATGAATTGGTTGATCTTCGGGTTGCCGGCCCGGGTCTTGGGGTCGCGGACCTCGGGGTTGCGGTACTTGCCGGTCAGCACCCCCTGCGCGAGCGGCGAGTAGACGATCTGGCCGATCCCGCACTCGCGTCCGGCCGCGATCACCCCCTGCTCGATCGAGCGCTCCAGCAGGTTGTACGGCGGCTGGTTGCTGATCGGCGCGTGCCAGCCGCGCTCGGCGCAGAGCTGCGTGACGCTGCGCAGGAGTTCTGGCGGCCACATCGACACGCCCCAGTAGAGCACCTTGCCGGCCTGGATCAGGTCG
>CAZSKV010000461.1:0-2224 GCA_964607495.1 uncultured candidatus Brocadiaceae bacterium | reverse complement strand
CACGGCGACGGCGAGCTCGGGGCCGGGGACGCCGCCGCGCATCCACTCGTGCAGCGTGATCCCCTGGACGAGCTCCATCGCGAGGTAGACCGTGCCGTCCTCGGCCTCGCCGACGTCCGTGATCCGCGCCGAGTGTTCGTGCACGACGCGCCCTGCCTTGCGCGCCTCGCTCAGGAACCAGGCGCGGTGGTCGGCACGCTGCCCGTAGCGTGGGTGCAGCACCTTGAGCGCCACCGGCACCAGCGAGACCTCGTGCGTCGCCAGGAACACCGTGCCCATCCCACCCTTGCCCAGCACGCCGGTGATCCGGTACTTGCCGTCGACGCGGGCGCCGAGCAGCGGGTGGGCCGCGTCTTCTTCGCCACGCCGCCTCGGATAGTGGACCTCGTGCGTGCCGAAGAGCGTCGCCCCGCAGGATGCGCAGCGCTCCAGGCTGCTCTCGGTCACGCCTTCACACAAAAGGCAGATTCGCAATTCGGCGGGCACGAGACTTGAGGTTACTCGAAGGACCGCTGCGGCGGAGCCCGACAGACGATCGCGGCCCCTCTCCCCCGATCAACCTGCGTGCGGACAGGAGGTCCTCATGACCTGGCGACGCGCAACCACTGCTCCCAACGGTTCGGCAGCCGCAGGTCGCCACGCTCGACGCCTGCCAGACCGGGATACTTCGCGAGCACCTTCTTGAGCACCTTCGCCATGTCCTCGCAGGCAACCCGGTGCCACGCGCTGCCGGGCGGATGCGTGTAGGCGAACCAGGCGGTCTGGCCGTCGCTGCGCGCCAACCCGACCAGGATCTCACTGAGCCGACCATCGGCGAGCAGGCGATAGTCGAGGTTGGATGCGTCGACTTCGATCAGCTTCGGCGCCTGCGCCGGCAGCAGCGGCACGAGCGAAGTGCGCCACTCCGCGGCGACAGCAGCGGCGGCCACGACCTGACGATCGGAATGCGGCTTGCCGAGAGCGGAGAGGTCGAACCCCTGGCGCGTGACGACCCGCGGCAGGTCGAGCGCTCCGGGACTCGGCAGGCACACACCCTGCGCGTCGACCACGCAAACCGGTCCCCGCGTGGTCGTGCCCGGCAACTGCTCGAACACCGCGATGACCGGCTCGCGCATCCGGAGACGGACCCGGAAGCGGTCCGGGAAGTGCCGCTCGATCCGCGCCTGCGCCACGAAGGGCGTGGCCGCGAGCGCGGCCTCGAGACGCAGTGCTGCGGCGTCGTCGAGGATCGGCACCGTGCCGCGCAGGTGCTCCTCGAGGCTGTCGAAGCAGGCCACGCGCAACGGCCCCTGCAACCAGGTGGGCAGGGCCAGCACGCCGACGCGGCCGATCGCCACTTCCTGACCTCCGGTGCGCAACGAGCGGGTCGTCAGCTGGGCACTGACCACGGCCACGGCGCGCGGACCGAAGTACCAGGCGGTAGCAGCGAAGGCGATCAGGACGACCACGCGCAGGAGCCAAGGACTCCGCGCCGGTGTTCGTCGTGGTCCGGCGTGATCGGATCGATCGTCAGGCACCGCGCGAAGGCCTCGCCCTGATCACCCCCCGCAAAAGGTCAGTTGAGTCGTGTGACCGCCGGCTTCGGTTCGGCAGCAGCGCGCGAGGCACCACGGCCACCGTGCACGTCCTCGAAGTCCTCGATGAACATCTCGAGGGTGTCGAGCACGTTCTCGAGGATGTCGCGCTCGAGCGTGACGTCCTTGCTGCCCTTGGCAGCGGCAAGTTCGTGCTCGACGAGTCGGGCAACGACCTTGACGTGCGAGAGCCTGCGGTGCGTGTAGTTGGCGACGTTGCCGTCGATCTGCTTTTCCATGGGGTTCCGCCTGAGGTGGTTGGGGTTCGCTGAGGGTTTGTGACGCGGCGTCGTGGGCGCCGATCCAAACTGGCGGCGGAGAGTAGGTCCGCCTCCACCGCGATGCAACCAGGGGAAACTGCCCCCCGAGAATGTGGAACAGGGCTTGGTGGACAGGAATCAGCTGGCGATTCGCGCCGGCTCGTTGCCATTCCCTCGGCGCAGGGCCGAGCGGGCCCCGCCGAGGAGCACCGTGATCTTCATTCCGCCACGCTGTCCGCGGCAGACCTGCCCTATGTTCGAAGACCCTCAGGGTAGATGGTACGTGCGGAACGGCTACTACCTCCCACTGTGCCGGACCCAGCCAGTCCCACGCTTCATCTGCAAACGATGTGGCCTGGGGTTCTCGCGTCAGACCTTCCGCGCCGACTA
>CAZSKV010000460.1:0-3954 GCA_964607495.1 uncultured candidatus Brocadiaceae bacterium | reverse complement strand
AGGCCCTGGTGGTGCATGACCCCGAGCTCTTGCATCGTCTCGCGACCCGCCTGGCTGACGATCCGGAGCTGGCGCCGACGCTGGTGGTGGCCACGCTCTCACCGGTCGCACGGGCCGAAGTCTGGCGCGAGATCCTGCTCGGCCCCGCGGCGATGGAGGTCGCCCGCAAGATGCCCGTGCCCAGGCGGCGAGAGGCTGCACGACCGGCGATCGCTCGCCCGCAGCTTCCGGCCCGCCCGAAGGTGCCGGCCCGAGGCGCCAGCAAGCCCGTGGAAGTGGCCGCCAGCGCCGAGCTGGACACGGTTGCCGCACCCTTGGTCCCCACCGACCTGCCGGACGCCACGGGGATCGACGCGATGATGCAGCCCGCCGGCGCCGGGACCGAACGCAACGACACCGAGCGGCAAGAGGCCGGAACCAGCGCTGCCGCCGCCGCTCCCGCCCCGGAGCCACCCACCGTCGCGGAGCCACCGCACGATGCTCTGAGCTCGCGGCTCGCGATCGCGAATCCGCGGCTCGTCGACCGGCTGCCGACCGAGTTGATCTTCACGGATGCGGAGTGCGAACCGGTCGTGCGTGACTGGGACGGGTGGGCACCACCCGAACACTGTCTGAGCGAGGATGCGCTCCGCGAGGGGGGCTTCCTCCACGAACCGGTCGTCACACCGATCCAGCTCCCGCACCGCACCGTGGATGCGCGGCTCTCGAACGACGAATTCGAGGCGCTCAGTGCGCAGTTGTGGACGAAGGACGAGATCGTCCAGGCGCTCGACAAGGTGCTGATCGACGGACTCGAGCAGGATGCGATGGCCAAGCGGTTCGATGTCCAGCAGACACCGGAGCCGCGCAGCGACGACTCCGCCACGCCGGACCCGCGCCCCGACCTCACGCAGCGATTGGTCGAGCAGGAGCATGCGATCCGGTCGCTGGCCGAGAACGTCGCCGAGCTCACGGCCAAGGTCGCGAGCACGGAGAAGGCCAGGGCCGGCACCGGAGCGGAGCTGCTGGCGTTGCAGGACCGCGTGGAGGCTGTCCTGTTCCCGGCCCCCACGGCGAAGCCGCGCCGGCGCAGCCTCGCGACGGCAGCGACGGCGTGGGTCCGACGCACCTGCCACGCGGTGTGGCAGGCGCGGCATCTTGCACGCGGCACGCAGAACGCGCTCCTGTCCGCCCTCATGGCGCTCGCGTTGGCCTGGTCAGCTCTGCTGTGGTGGAAGACCGCCGATCTGCGGCTGACGCTCGCCGGACTCGCCCTCGCGAGCATGGCCACGGGAGCGCTGCTCTGGCTGGGCAACGAACCCGAGAAGCGCTGAGGGCCGCGTCAGCGCGAGATCAGGTTGGCGAAGATCCGGCACGCTCCCGGGTGCAGGATGCGGAACTGCCGGTAGAGCGCCAATGCGCAGTAGACGTACTCACCCTTGCCGTACTTCGCGAAGAGGAGCGCTCCGAGCTCCTCGGGTTGGCCATCGTCGTGCATCTCGATCAGGCCCTCGTAGCGGGGATCGAAGGTCTCGGCGAAGTAGAGCCCGCGCTCCTGGACCCAGCCGTCCCAATCGGACGACGTGATCAGGTTCGGGCTGGTCAGCAGTGGATGTTCCGGCCGCAGCACGGCGACGCGGGCATCTTCACGCGTGACCCGGCCCTTCCCGATCACCAGCGGGTAGGGCGCTGCACGCACGCGCGCGATCTCGTGGTTGAACTCGACGTCCTTGTGGTAGAGGACGACCAGACGGCCGCCATCCTCGGCGAAGCGCAACAGCCGGTCGAAGACCGCGCGCGCGGTCTCCCGCTGCTTGAGTGCGCGGATGTCGATCAGGATCGTCCGCAGGTTCTCGAAGCGGCCCAGCGCGAGATCCTCGTCCCCGAGCAGGCGGAGGCGGACGCCGAGGCCGCGCAGCACCGATTCGGCGGTGTCGTCGACGCCACGGACGAGACCGACCGTGAGTTCGGGGTCGATCGTGGCGGCAACGCGGCGGACGCGCACACGCGTGCTCTGGCCGGCGAAGGTCAGCGTGAGCACGGCGTCCTGCGCTTCCTGGAGTGGTGGCGGAGTGATCGTGAACGCGAGATCGCGCACGATCTCCTCGGCGAGCCGGAGTTCGCGCGCCCCGGAGATCGTCCACCCCGGCGGACTGTCGATCCGCAGCGTTCCGTGCATCGGCTTGTTGGTGTTCCTGCGGATCCGCAGGGCGAACGACGCGCTCGTCGCGCCATTGGCCAGCAGCAGCCTCTTGGGAGTCGCGATCAGGTCGACGCTGGGCACGACGACGCAGGGCACTTCCAGCGGCAGCGGCACGATCTGGGGGTCGTTGCCGATCCGCAGGTCGAGCACCACCCGCAACGGTGGCGTGACGCGGTCCATCGGCGTGCTCGGTCCATCGCCAGCGTCGAGGACCGAAGGCGTCACGTCGATCAGGATCCCGGTCGAGGCTCGCGCCGGGATGGGCATCGGCGCTCCCGGTGTGCCGGCGCGGGCGACCTGCACGGGTTGGTGCCCGCCGTTGTGGACGGCGATCCGCAACGGCACGCTCTCGCCCCGCACGACCTTCCATTCCGGCGGGAGTTCGGCGATCGCGCGCAGTGCCGAGCCGTGCACGATCACCCGGCCGAGCGCTTCGATGCGGCGCTGCAGACGCAGCTCCAGTGCCGAACCTGGCGCAGCCGCGCGCACGATGTCGAGCAGCTCGGCGCGCAGGGACAGGGCCCGTGCCACGAGGCGGGGATCGACGCCGAGCAGCTTCTCGAGCTCCTCCTCGAGCCCGCGCTGCAGTCCGTCACGGCGGGAATCGGCCGACAGCAAGGTGAAGAGCGACGGCATGCCCTCGGTCCACGCCGCCGCGCGCTGCACGCCGAAGACGCGCATCGGCGTCAGACCAAGCTCCCGCTCGAAGAGGGTCTCCATCGCCTCGATCGGGCGCTGCGTCCTGTGCTCCTCTTCGAGTGCCCGGTAGGCGATCCGCCGATAGGTGTCGCCACGGACGACATCGACGCCGTCGACATCGAGCGCGAGCGGCTTGGCCTCCGCCGCCAGGTCTGCCTCGCCCGGACGTTGGGCCTTGCGCGCCGGACTCGTCGCCCGGTAGACGAGCTCGACGCGGTGTGCCGGGTCGCGAGCGCCGAAATCGGGCGCAGCCGCGAGCTCGACCGCCTCTGGCAACACCGACAAGAGCGCGAGGTCGTGCCCATGTGGCTCGCGCGGATGGTGCGTCGTCAGGATGATGTCAGGACGCACGTTCCTGATCGCGCGCGCGAGTTCGGAGACGACGCGTTCCCTTCCCCACTCGTCCAGCGCCTCGGTGGCGCTCCGGCAGAAGCCACGGTCCGGCAGGTTCAGGTAGCGCATCGCGAAACCGAAGCGCCGGGCGCAGGCCTCGGTCTCACGGGTCCGGATCCGCTCGAGTTCCTCGCCCAGTTCCGGGCCGGCGCTGTTCTGGCCGCCTTCGCCGCGGGTCAGCAGCACGACGACCACGCGCCAGCCGAAGCGCAGACGCAGGTAGGCCCCGAGCAGGATGTAGGTGTCGTCGGGGTGGGCTGCGACGAGCAACGCGAGATGATCGGTCTGCGCATCGCGCACCGCCTGCTGCAGCGCGACGTAGCCGGTCTCGCCGCTGCGGACCTCGTGCTCCTGCGCGAACCCGGCGGAGACCAGCAGCAGGAACAGGAACGCCCTGCTGCGCATCGCGCGCAGCAGGGCGTCAGGTGGTGTGCGCAGCCAGGAGCCTTCGCTCACTTGCCGTTCTTCTTCGGCTGGTCCTCGCCCTTCTTCGGGTCGGTCGCGGGCTTGGACCCTGGTTCCGTCGCGGTGTCCTCGGGCGGCTTGACGCGGACGCGCGGCCTGGCGGCGGCGGCCCGTTCCTGCATCACGCGCGGCGCCAGGCCTGCGGCGATACCGATGCCGCAGCCAGCCATCGCCGCGAGTTCCGGTCCGAACGGCCCCTCGCCGTACGTCGTGAA
>CAZSKV010000459.1:0-6800 GCA_964607495.1 uncultured candidatus Brocadiaceae bacterium | reverse complement strand
CGCCCGCGTCTCGATCACCGGCGAGGGCGGGAACACGCGCATGGTCACCAAGGGCCCGATCGGCAAGTTCTTCGACATCCTGATGTGGGCCGCCTGGCCGTTCTGAGGCACACCGAACATGCGCGCACTCCTGTTCCACGTCTCGCTCCTCGCTTCGGCGCTCGCCGCCCAGGAAGCAGCCTCGCGGCCGCAGCAGCCACCGGCTCCGGCCGACGAAGCGACCTACGCGCGGATCGGCGACATCACGACCGTGCACGGGGTGCAGGAGAACACCCTGACCGGGATGGGGGTCGTCCTCGGCCTCGCGTCGACCGGTTCCGGCGACAAGGCGACGCGGCAGGCGACCGCGAACTTCGTGCGCCGCAACAACCTGAACATCGCCGACTCCGACCTGACCTCGGGCGCAGCCGCGCTGGTAGCAGTGACCGCGATCCTGCCGGCGTTCGCCAAGGAAGGGCAGCCGATCGACGTCGCGGTGCAGAGCGTCGGCGACGCGACCTCGCTGCTCGGCGGCGTGCTGCAGTTCACCGAGCTCAAGGGTCCTGACGGCAACGTCTACGCGACGGGGACCGGGCCGATCTCGATCGGCGGCGGCTTCTCGGCCGGCGACAAGGCCGGACGCGCGAGCGTCACGCGTGGCCACCCGACCGCCGGCAAGATCCTGAACGGCGGCACGATCGTGCAGGAACCCCACGACGCCTCGCGCTACCTGCGCGAGGACGGCTCCCTGCAGCTGCGCCTGCTCGGTCCGAACGAGAACACCGCGCTCGCGATCGCCGAGATCGTGAACGACCTGCTCGGCAAGACCGGCGTCAAGGCCGAGCCGCTCGATCGCACGCTCGTCCGCATCGAACTGCCGAAGGACCAGCACAGCGAGCAGGACGCGATGCGCGTGCTCGCGCTGCTCCAGGAGCGGGCGGTCCGCGTGCACAACCCCAACACGGTCGTGATCAGCGAGAGCACCGGCTTCCTGCTCGCCGGGGGCTCGATCCAGATCAGTCCGTGCGTGCTCGCGCTCTCCGACCTGACGATCTCGATCGTCAACGAGGAGGACGTCAGCCAGCCGAATCCCTTCGCGCCCAAGGGCGCGACGAGCGAGCGGGTCACGCGCACGCGCATCGAGGTGCAGAACTCCGGCGGCCAGCCGAAGGCGCTCAAGGGTGGCATCACCGTGCAGGACCTGCTCGCGAACCTCAAGGCGCTCGAGCTCTCGCCCCGGCAGCTGATCGAGGTCTTCCAGCAGCTCTACAGCGCGCGCTATCTGCACGCACCCGTGATCGTGAGGTGAGCCATGCAAGGTGCCAAGCTGAACACGACCCCACCCGACTCACTGCGCGCGCTGACCCTCGGTCCGGCGAAGGATCGCCATGCCGAGATCGCCGGAGCCGCGCAGCAGTTCGAGCAGATCTTCGCGCAGATGCTGATCAGCAACATGCGGCAGACCGCCAGCTTCGGCGGCGGTGAGGGCCTCTTCGGCGACGGGCCGGGCGCCGACACCTACACCCAGTGGTTCGACACATTGATGTCCGAGCACCTCGGCGGTGCTGGCGGCATCGGGCTCAGGAAGAAACTGATCGAGGAATGGGACCGGCCCAACCTCGTGCCACCCACCATGAAGAAGGAGACGACCGATGTCGTTGCGTGATCACGTCGAGAAGCTGATCCTCTGCCTCGAGAACACTGCGACGGAGATGGACCGTCTCGAGCAGCAGATGCGCGAGGAGCGGCAGCACTTCGTCTCGCTGCGCGGCGAACAGCTGCTGCAGGCGGTCGAAACCCTGCGGACGCTCGCCGACTCGGCGCGTGCCCGGGACCAAGAGCGCGACCAGCTGGTCGCGCTCGTGCGCGACGCGTTGCAGATCGAGGGCACGGTGACGATCTCACGCCTGATCCCGCGCCTGCCGCCGGACCTGGCCAAGCGCCTGCGGACCGTGGGCAGTCACGCCAAACAACAGGCCGAACGGCTGCGCGTCGAGGCCGCGGTCGGGCAACGCCTCCTGGAGTTCGCGCAACAGACGCAGGAAGCGCTGCTGCGCCGCATGCTCAAGCTCGAGCAGCAGCAGGCCGAGGGATACGACCGCAACGCCAGGAAGACCAGCACGGCGACGAGCGGCGGACGGCTGGTCAAAGGAGTGCTCTGAGATGAGCTACGGCATGGGACTGGGAGCCGGCCTCAAGGCGTTGATCGCGGCGCGCATGGGCGTGCAGACGGCCGGACACAACATCTCGAACATGAACACGCTCGGCTACACGCGGCAGCGGGTTCTGCAATCGGCAGCCTTGCCGTTCTCGCCGCGCCATGGCCTGCAGATCGGCACCGGCGTGCAGATCGACTCGATCTCGCGCATCGCCGACGAAGGGCTCGAGGCCCGCATCCGGATGCAGCTCTCCGTCTCGGGCGGCGCCGAGGTCGACCAGTACCGCTGGCGCGAGATCGAGGATCTCTTCGGCGAGCCGGACGGCGGGATCAGTACCGCGCTGACCGACCTGTTCGGCAACGTCGGCAAGCTGCAGACCAACGCCGACGATCGCGCCCTGCGCGGCGGCCTGGTCCAGTCCGGCAGGACGCTCGCCGAGAACTTCAACCTGATCGCGAGCCGGTTCCAGGACCTGCGGGACAGCACCGTCCCCGAGGTCAAGGCGCTGGTCGTGCAGGTCAACCAGCATGCCAAGGCGGTCGCGGAGCTGAACACGCAGATCCTCGCGCTCGAAGCCAACGGCAGCGAAGCCAACGATCTGCGTGACTCGCGGGCGCAGCACGTCAAGGAGATCGCCAAGCTTCTCGACACCAATGCGATCGAGCGCGGCTCGGGTGCGGTCGACATCATGGTCGGCGGCTACCTGCTGGTCTCCGGCTCGGTCGCGAGCTCGCTCGGAGTGGCACGCCAGGGCGAGGTCACGCAGGTCACGATCGGCCGCACCGACACGGCACTGCAGATCACGACCGGCCGGATCGGCGGGCTCCTGCGGCACGAGGGCCAGGACAACCCGGCGCTCGTCGGCAAGCTCGACGGGCTGGCGAAAAACCTCGCGCTCGAGTGGAACCGCATCCACACGACCGGGCGGCCGCGCGCCGGCCACTTCACGAACCTGACGGCGCACAATCCGCTCAAGGACGCGAATGGGAACGGCAACCGCGGCGACGAGCTGCTGGTCGACGCCGGGCTGCCGTTCGCGCTGCAGTCGGGCGAGCTCTGGGTTGCGGTCCGCAACACCACGACCGGTGACGTCGAGCGCACGCGGATCGCAATCGACAAGACGGTGACGACCGTCGCAGACCTGACGAGCGCGCTCGACGCGATCGACCACATCTCTGCCTCCGTCGATCCGGCCGGGAGATTGCGCATCACCGCCGAGAACGGCTACGGCTTCGACTTCGCGAGCGCGCTGGACGAAGCACCGGACGTGTTCGGCTCGTTCGGCGGCAACGCACCGAGCTTCGCCTCGGCTGCGGCCGGCCCGTTTCCGTTGACCGTGCCGGCGAGTTTCACGGTGAACGTCAACGGCACGCCCCGCGCCGTGTCCTTGACGGCCGCCGACTTCACGACGCCATCGGCCGCGACGACCGACGAGCTCGTGACCGCGATCAACACGCAGATCGGCAACTACGTGACCGCCAAGAACGTCGGCGGCCGCCTCGTGCTGCGTTCCGACAGTTCGGGGACGACGGCGACCATGAGCCTGACCGACGGCACGGCCTCGCCGCTCGCGGCGCTCGGCATGACGACGGGCTCCGTGCGCACCGGAACCGCGCGCAGCGTTTCGGTCGCGGTCGAGGGCAGCTACACGGGCACGGGCAACGGCAGGTTCGTCTTCGTCGCCAACGGGGACGGTCAGATCGGCGTGACCCAGGGCCTGAGCGTGTCGGTCTACGACCAGAACGGCACGCTCGTGTCGACCCTGAACGTCGGTCAGGGCTACAGCCCGGGTGAGAAGATCGACGTGGCCGCCGGGGTCAAGGTGAGCTTCGGCGCCGGAGCCGTGTCGGCGACCGCCCACGACGTGTTCTCTCTCGACACGCTGACCGACTCCGACTCGAGCGACGTCCTGGTCGCCCTCGGCCTCAACAGCTTCTTCTGGGGCTCGAGCGCGAAGGACCTGCAGGTCAGTACCGACATCGAGCAGAACCTCGACCTGCTCGCCGCGAAGATGTCGACCGGCAACGACAACCTGCAGCGGCTGATCGACCTGCGCAAGCAGCGTCTCGGCGACCTGGAGGAGAGCTCGATCGAGGACTACTACACCGAGATCGTCGGCGACGTCGGGTTCACGACCGCGAGCACGCGGGCGACGGTGGAGGCGCAGTCGGCGCTCATGGACGCGCTCGACCAGCAACGCGAACAGGTCTCGGGCGTGAACCTCGACGAGGAGACCGTCGACCTGTCACGGTTCCAACAGGCCTTCGAGGCTGCCTCGCGCTTCATCGGCGTCGTGCAGGAACTGACCCAGACCCTGATCAACCTCGGGAGGTGAGCGATGAGTTTCCGCATCACGCAGTCAATGGTCTACGCGCAGTCACTGCGCGACATCCACCGCAACATCCTCGGCAGCGTCGTGCTGCAGGAGCAGGTCGCGAGCGGCCGGCGCATCAATCGCCCCTCCGACGACGCCGCCGGGGCGCTGCGGATCCTGCCGCTCCATGCCGAGGTGCTCGACCTGACGCACATGATCGACAACGTCGGCCTCGCGCGCGAGGCGCTGAACACCGGCGCAGCGGCGCTGCAGGATGGCTCCTCGTTGCTGCAGCGCCTGCGCGAGCTGACGGTCCAGGGTGCCAACGGCACCTTGTCGCAGACCGACCGCGCGCGCGTCGCCGACGAGGTCGACCAGCTGCTCAAGCAGATGGTGGGCCTCGGCAACAGCAAGCGCGGCGGCCGCCACCTGTTCTCGGGCAGCAAGGGCGACAGCGAGACCTTCACGCTGATCGACGACGCCGGCGGCACCCGCGTGCGCTACAACGGTGATCTGGCCTCCGTGTCGATCGAGGTCGCTCCCGGGATGAAGACCCCGATCACCATCCCCGGCAACAGCATCTTCCAGGCGCGCGAGCGCGGAGCGACCACGATCGAGGGGACGACCGGAGCGAGGCCCAGCGGCGCGACCGACAGCGGCATCGGCTTCGACAACCTGCTCGTGACCTTCGCCGGGCTCGCCTCGGCGCCGAGCACGGTCACGGCCGGGAACGGCACGACGACCGCGCTCGGCAACATCCCCTATACGTTCACGGCAGTACCGCCGACGCTCTCGGTCGGTGGCGGGCCCGCGGTCGCGATCCCGGCCACGAACGCCAACTTCACGACCAGTGACGGCCGTGTGCTCAACCTGTCGGTCAGCGGCGTGCCCGCGACCCTGACCGGCACGCTGATCAGCAGGGCCAACCTCTCGATCGACGGCGGCACGTCGACCGTCACGACCGACTTCACGAGTTCGACGGTCCAGGTCCACAACTCGTTCGACGGCACCGTGCTCAACCTGGATGTCACGGCGATGTCCCGGACCGGCCAGGATCTCGTGAAGTACACGGGAACCTTCGACGTCTTCACGACCCTGATCTCCGTCCGCGATGTGCTGCGCAACGAGATCGGCGCCTCGAACCAGACCGTGAGCACTCGTCTGACCGCGCTGCTCGGCGAGGTCGAAGGCGCCCACGACGACGTTCTCGCGGGCGTGCAGGGCTTCGGCCACCGGAGCGCGAGCATGGACCTGCTGATCAACCGCATGCAGGGCATGAAGGATTCGGCGCGGGAATCGCTCTCCGCCGTGGAGGACACCGACATCGCGGATTCGATCGTTGCCTTCAACCAGCAGCAGCTGACCTACCAGGCAGCCCTGCAGGTTGGCGGCCGCATCCTCTCCACCAGTCTCTTGACGTTCCTCCGCTAGGCCTTGGTCGATGGAAGCCCGTCCCATCCAACCGCTGTCCGGCTCCGCAACGCCGATGCCATCGGCGGATCGCGCTCTGGGCGAGAATCGTCCTGATTTTCGGGGGTTACTGGAGCGCCTGGAGCGACTAGCTGGCCAGTTCGAGTCTGCACCCGCTCCCCACCCTGACGACTTCCTCAGGGCCATGCACACAGCTGAACAAGAGTTCTCCGTCGCCATGGACCTCAGGCGACAACTCGAAGCAGCGTACCGCGAAAGGCAACCGTGACCATCCAATCCACGACCACCATCGAGATCCGCGACACGCAGATCGGCGAGAGGCCGCACGTGCAGGCGACGATGGAGCGGTGGCACGCTGCGGGCGCCTCGGGCTTCCTGCTCGACACCTATCCGCAGGTGTTCTCGACCGAGGCTGACGCCGTGTCGGTGTGTGCGTTCGCCCATGGCAAGGTGGTTTCGCACGCCGCCTACCGCGAGGTCTCGCTCGCGACGAGCGCCGGGGATGCGCACGTGTACCTCGTCGGATCGGTGGCCACCGCGCCCGAGATGCGCGAACGTGGGTTCGCGAGCGACGTGCTCAGCGAGATCGTCCAACGCGGCGAGGCTGCCGGGGTCGACGCGGTGCTCCTCTGGTCCGACAAGTGGGGCTTCTACCAGCGGCTCGGCTTCGAGCCTGCCGGTCGGCAGGTCGAGCTCGTGATCAAGCCGCGCCCCGGCACGCTCGCCGCCGGAATCCGGCCAGCGCATGCCGGCGATCTGCTCGATCTCCTGGCGCTGCATCGGCTCAAGCCACTGCGGGTCGAACGCTCCTTGCACGACATGGCCCTGCAGTTGGGCGTCCCCCGGATGACGACGATGGTCCTCGAGCGGGGCCAAGAGGTCGTCGCCTATGCCTGCTACGGCAAGGGCATCGACTT
>CAZSKV010000458.1:0-3217 GCA_964607495.1 uncultured candidatus Brocadiaceae bacterium | reverse complement strand
GTCGAGGCCCTGGCGCGACTCGACAAGGGCAAGCTCGACAAGCTGTCTCTGGCACAGAAGGTCGAAGCGATCGAGCAGCTGGGAGCGATCTCCAACAAGGTGCTCGTCAAGCCGCTCGTCGAGCTGGTCAAGAACGAGAAGACGCTGACCGTCCGCCGCACCGCGGTCCGGTCCCTGGCCAGGCAACCCGCAACCGAAGCGCGCGCGGCGATCCTCGGGCTGTTGAAGCAGAACCAGATCTCGGACAAGCCCGAGCTCGCTGCCGATCTCGTGACCGCCCTCGCCGGCGCTGGTTACACGAGCGCAGACTGGGCGACGATCAAGCGCCTGTTCGAGCAGGAATTCGGCGCCGAGCACACGCAGCTGCAGAAGGCGATCCTCGGGCTCGTCGCGCGGCACAAGGAAGGCCAGGCACTCGAACTGCTCGTGGAGCATCTCGACGAACCTCGCCCGCACGACGTCGACGGCGCGGCCAATCCGCCGGCCGAGTACTGGGAGCGCCGCTGGAAGGCCTGGAAGGTCTGGCGCGAGGACGTCAAGCACGCCCTGTTCGTGATCACCGGACAGCGGCTCTCGACCGGCAAGGAAGCCAAGGCCTGGTTGAACGCGAATGGCAAGAAGCTCGGCTGGCGCAACTGAAGATCCGCGCACGCTGCTGCGCGCAGCGGCACCATGGCTGCTGCCACGTGAGCTCGGGACGTGCATCGTCGGCACGGCTGCGCTGGCGGAAGCCTGCCGGCGCACCGAGACACAAGGGCCGCGGGTCGGAGATCTCGACCTGGCATGGGCGCTCGACGTCGCGAGCGGGGAGCGGCTGTTGCGCGAGCACGGTGTGTTCGTGCCCACGACCGAGGCCAACCGCAGCCGCGGCACGCTGGCCTGCAAGCTGCTCGGACAGCGGATCGAAGTCACGAGCTACCGGGGTCCCGACGACAGGCTGCCTCTCGACGAGCGACTGCAGCAGGACCTCGCGCGCCGGGAGACGACCGTCGGGGCGCTCGCCTGGCGCCTGGAGGACGACCGGATCTTCGACCCCCTCGGCGGCCTGACCCACTATGCCGAACAGCGGATCGTGCCGTGCGGCGACCCCAGGGCTCGCGTCGAGGAGCACCCGATCCGTTGGGTCCGTTGGTACCGGCGGGCCATCGAGTGGGGCTTCGATCTCGAGCCGAGCATCCGCGGCCTCGCGCCCGACCCGGCGCTCCTCGCAACGATCCCGCGCGAGGCACTCGCCCAGGAGCTGCGCGCAACCCTCGCCCGCTGCGCTTCGCCGGGCCGCGTACTGCTCGAGCTGCACGAAGCCGGCATCCTGGCGCACATCACCCCCGAACTCGCTCCGCAGTTCGACGGACGTCCGGCCGGCCCCGTGCGTCACCATCCGGAAGTCAGCCAGGCCCTGCACGTCGTCCTGGCGCTCGAATGGGCCGCCGAACGCACGGCGCGACTGTCCGAGAACGATCGCGTGGCCGTCGCGGTCGCCGTGCTCTGCCACGACCTCGGCAAGAACCTGACACCACCGGGACGCTTCCCGACGCACCCGGGACACGAGCGCGATGGGCTCGCGCCGTTGCAGGCGCTGCTGCTCTCGCTGCCCGGACTCGCCGATGGGTCGGTGCGCCGCCTCGCCGAGGCAGTCTGTGCGCTGCATCTCGTGATCCGCGATCTCGGCGCGCTGCGCCCGGGCACGCTCGCTGGCCTCTACGACGACTGGTTCCGCAATCCGGACCTGCAGGCCGAACTCTTCGCGCTCGCGATCGGTGCCGATGTCGGTGGGCGCCTCGGCCGTGCCGAGGCTGGCGACCACGTCGCCGCCAAGGTCCGCAACGGAGTCCGCTGGCTGCGCGAACGCTGCGAATCGATCGACGCCGCGGCGCTGCGCGCTGCCTGTGGCGACGACCTCGAAGCGTTCCGCTCGGCACTGCACCGCTCCCGCGCCGAGGCATTGCGCAGCCGATGAAGATCTCCCGCCGCACCGTGCTCTCGGGCCTCGCCGCGGTCCCGTTCGCGACCCAGGACTCGAAGCCGCACGCAGCCCTCGCGACGGTCACGCTGCGCGCCAATGGCAAGCAGGTTCCGAAGCTGGGCATCGGCTGCTCGCCGCTGGCGACGCTCCCCGACGCGGAGGCGGCGCTCGCCATCCTCGGCCGCGCGTTCGATGCCGGAGTCCGCTATGTCGACACGGCCCCGTCGTACTCGAATGGCGCATCCGAGCGTCGGATCGGCCAGGCCCTGCGTGGCCGCAAGCGGGCGGAGTTCTGCCTCGCAACCAAGACCCTGCGCCGGGACGCGGATGGCGCCCGGCGGGAACTCGAGGAATCACTGCGGCGCCTGGGCGTCGAGCGGCTCGACTGTCTCCAGGTGCACGAGATCCACGAAGACGTTGCGGACCTCGACGAGAAGAAGGGCGTGCTCGCTGCGCTGTGCAAGGCGCGCGACGAGAAGTTGATCGAATCGATCGGGGTCACGTGTCATCGCGATCCACGGTTCGCACAGGAAGCCCTGCGCAGATTCCCGTTCGTCCAGGTGCTCTGCCCGGTGAACGCGATCGATCCGCTGCACCGCTCGTTCGTGCGCGAGTTCCTGCCGTATGCCAAGGAGCGCCAGACCGATGTGATCGCGATGAAGGTGTTCGCCGGCGGCTCGCTCCCGCAGCGGCGGTCGATCAGCGCCGCGGACTGCCTGCGCTACGCCCTCTCGCGCGAGGGGGTCACCGTCGTCGTGCCAGGATGGCAATCGGTCGCCCAGGTCGACGAGGCATTGCAGGTCGCGCGCGGCTTCGCCGCCCTGGCCACGGACCGCATCGCCGCGCTCGAGGCCAGTGTCGCTCCACACGAGAAGAAGCGGAGCGAGTGGTACAAGAACGAGTGAGCGCGCGGCCGCTCACTTCACCGGCAGGTCCAGCTTCACCCGCGCGGTCTCGCCGGGCTTGACCTCGACGATCTGCTCCGGCCCCCAGCTGTCCTGACCGTTGCCGCCGCCCATCTCCGGGTTCTGCGCGCGCACGGCGTACTTGCCCGGCGCGAGGCCGTTCTGCTTGAACGAACCGCCCGCAGCCGGCACCCGCCGGACTTCGTCCGGTTTGCCGCCGACCGGCTTGATCTCGACCATCGCGAAGATCATGCCACCGGCGCTCTCGGGCACCCGGACCGACCCCGCGAGCGCGCCGCCCGCCACGAGTTTCGCGGTGCCGAGATCGTGCGTCGCGTCGAGCCCGAGG
>CAZSKV010000457.1:0-10694 GCA_964607495.1 uncultured candidatus Brocadiaceae bacterium | reverse complement strand
CGAGATGGCCAAGGTCCACTACCACGACCCCGCGATCGTCGCGCTCAGCGAAAAGACCGTGAACCTGTTCTGTTCGCAGAGCGATCACGGGGCCACGTGCACACGCGCCACGGGCATCACGTGCCGCGACCACCGGCAGCTCGAGATCGAGGTCCGGCAACGCGTGCTGAAGATCAAGGACGGCGACCCGGTGTCGGCTCCACAGCACTTGTTCCTGGCTCCTGACGGGAGCGTGCTGAGTTCGGTCGTGTTCCGGATCTCGCCAGGCGAGCTCGAGTGGCTCTTCGGGGACGCAATCCAGCGGATCGACCCCAAGTTCCAGTGGGTACCCGCGCCGCGCGCGCATGCGCCACGGACCGCGGGCTTCACGGCCAAGCCACCGAAGAACCAGACCGAGGCGCCTCCGACCAAGGAGGAGGTGACCGAGGCCCTGCGCGAGATCAAGAAGACCAGAGGCGGAGGCAAGCACAATCCGAAGCTCCTGCAGGTCGTCGCTCGCTCGCCCGAGCCCGAAGCGCGCCAGTTCGCCGAGACCGTGCTGCGCGGCGTCGGCGACGAGCGCAAGGCCGAGGTCTTGAAGACGATCGGCCGTTCGTCCCCGAGGGAGTGGTCGGAGGTCGTGATTCCCTACGTCGCCCACCGCCAGCACGACGTCCGGATCGCGGCCGCCGCAGCCCTCGAGCAGCTCGGGGATCCGAAGGCGGTCCCGACGCTCAAGGCGCAGATCGGCAAGGAGACCGACCCCGAAGCCGCCAGCCACGAGATGCGCGCGATGGCGGCGCTGGCACCCGCAGATCGACAGGTGGCACAGCAGATCCAGAAGGCCGCCCAGGCTGGGAAGGACGAGGTCCAGCGCGCGGGCGCGCTCGTCGCTGCGGCTCCCCTCGAGGATCGTGAGCTCGTGCTCGACTGTGCGCGGACCGGCCTGCAGGACAAGAGTCCAAGGGTACGCGCCGCGGCTGCCTACCTGCTCGCCGCGCGCCAGGAGCGCAGCGAGATCGCCCGGATCGAGCGCGCACACGAGATCGAGGAGGACCCCGAGACGAGGATGCTGCTGCAGGCTGCACTCGATGCGCTGCAGAAGCGCAGCGGACTCGAGGCGTTCAAGCGACTGCAGTAGCACCTGGGACTGGCGCTTGCGCCCCCGATCCTGCCGGACGGGGGTTGGCATGGCGTGGTCTGCATGGACACTGGGCGGCACATGCAGACCGAACGCGGTACGGACCGGGTCGGGGCCGCCAGACTGCCTTCACCTCGATCGACCCGCAGGGCCGGACTGGCCGGGAACCGGGTACTTCCCAAGCTGACCTGGCCGGCCAAGCCCCGAGACTTCCGCGTCTCGGTCGTGATTCCGGTGCTCAACGAGTCGGCGCGGGTCGCTTCGGTGGTCCGTCTCGCACTGCGCAGCCCACGCGTCGGCGAGGTCATCGTCGTGGACGACGGCTCGATCGACGGCACACCGGAGCAGGCGAGAGCCGCCGGCGCGCGCGTGTTCACGAGCACCTTCCTCGGCAAGGGCAGCTCGATGGAAGAAGGCATGCATGAAGCGCGGCATGAGACGCTGCTCTACCTCGACGGTGACCTCGCCGGGTTGGGTGACGACCTGGTCGAGCGCCTGACCTCCCCGGTGCTGCGCGGCGAGGCGGACCTCGTGAAGGCGCGGTTCTCGCGGCGCGCCGGGCGCGTGACCGTGCTGACCGCCAGGCCGCTGCTCGGCACCTACTTCCCGGAGCTCCTGCACTTCGAGCAACCCCTGGGCGGCCTCGTCGCGGCGCGCAAGTCCTTGCTCGAGCACCTGCGATTCGAGAACGACTACGGCGTGGACATCGGCCTGCTGATCGACGCCACGGCGCTCGGCGCGAGGATGCTCGAGGTGGACATCGGACGCATCGAGCACGAGAGCCACGACCTGGACCAGCTCGGCGAGATGGCCACCCAGGTCGCTCGCGCGATCCTCGACCGGGCGATGGCCCACGGCCGGATGCGCTTCTCCTTCGTGCAGAACGTCCGCGAGCACGAGCGCAGGCGCCGTGCCCATCCGGAGCAAGTCCTCGCGCGTGTCGGCGCCGTGGACCGCGTGGCTCTGTTCGACATGGACGGCACGCTCCTGGCCGGGCGATTCATCGTCGAGCTCGCGCGGCGCAGAGGTCTCGAGCTGCCCCTGGCCAGGTACCTCGACCGTTTCGATCTGACGCCGGAGTACCGCACGAAGCGCATCATCAGCATCCTCCGCGGGACCACCCGGGAAGAGATGGAGCAACTCGCTCGGGAGCTGCCGCTCAACCCAGGGGCCGTCGAAGCGGTCGTCGGGTTGCGCAAGCTCGGCTACCGCGTCGGCATCATCACCGACAGCTACCATACCGCCGCCGAGGTCGTGCGCCGACGCGTGTTCGCCGACTTCGTGCTCGCGAACGTGATCGAGTTCCGCCGCGGCAAGGCCACGGGTGTGATCACGTTGGCCCCGACCTTCCGCAGCGGCCGTACCGGCCGTCACGCGTACGACAAGTTGAATGCGCTGCGCTTCCTGGTCAAACGCTGGGGCCTGCGTGCACAGGAAATTGTCGCCGTCGGTGACAGCGAGAACGACATCGGGATGTTGCGCGCTGCGGGGATCTCGGCCGCGTACTGCCCGGCCGACGAGCGCGTCCGGCGCGCCGCGAAGCACGTCATCACGCACCGACTCGACGAAGTGCTGAAGTGGGTCCGGTGAACCGCCCGCCGCGCCTGGCCACCGGTCCCTGCTGGCCTCGAGCTTCGGCTTGTCAGACAATCCCGAGCCACATGCTCGCCGCAATCGCCGTCACCAACGAGTTCTATGCCGGCTGGGGCACCCTGGCGCTGGTGAACGCAGGGCTGGCCCAGGGCAAGGGCCGCAGCGGACTCGCATGGTTCCTGCTGTCCCTGCTGCTCGGTCCGGTCGCGACCTTCCTGCTGGTGGCGCTCTTCGATCGCGTGCCGGCCCGCTGAGACCGGCCGCCGCGAGGTGACGCCTCAGCGTGGCTTGCGCTGGCGCGCGAGCGCCTCGTTGAGCGCTGCTTGCGCCCGGGTGTCGTTGGGCAGTCCGGCGAGCGCCGCGCGCAGCTCGCGCTCGGCGCCGGCCGCGTCGCCAGCGCGCAACGCGGCGAGGCCCCGATGCAGCGCCCAGGATGGTGCGCCGGGCGCGGCCCGCTCGCCAGCGACGAGCAGCGTGCGGACCAGGCTGTCGTCGCCGAGCTCCGTCGCCGCATCGAGCATCAGCGTGAGTGCCGGCACGAAGCTTGGATCGACGCTGCGCACGGCTGCCAATTCGCCGAGCGCCTCGCGCGGCCGGCGTTGCGCGAGCAGCGCCCGGCCGAGGTTCGTGCGCAGGAACCGCCGCTCCGCCGCGTTCTGTCGCCGCGCCGCCAACCCACGCCGCAGTTCCGCTTCGGCCGCCACGGGTTGGCCGAGATCGAGCAACAGCGAGCCGAGGTTGTTCCAGGCTCCGGCAAAGTCCGGATCGAGCTGCACGGCCCGTCGCGTGTGTGCGCACGCGCCCACGAGATCACCCTGCATGGCCAGCATCTCGGCAGCCGCCGTCTGCAGGCGGGTTGCACGTGGATTCACCCCCACGTCGCGCAAGAGCAGCGTCGCGTCATCGCGCCAGTCGCCGAGCCGGTCCGCGAGCAGCCACGCCGAGAAGCCGAGCCATCCCACGGCGATGAGCAGGCCGATTCGCGGCAATCCGTGGTTCGCGAGCCATGCGAGCACCAGCGCCGCGGCCAGGCTCGGCGTGTAGTAGAGGCGTTCGGCGAAGAGCGTGCCGATCACGAACGGCACGTTCGACGTCAGTACCGAGAAACCGAAGAAGCAGGCGCCAGCCAGGAAGAGCGGCGGCGCGCGGCGCAAGGCCGCCAGGCTGGCCGCGAGCAGCCCCAGCAGCAGGAGCGCTGCCCCGGCGACCACCGGGTCCGCGAACCCCGAACGCAGCGCGAAGGTCTGGCCGCCGTAGTCGCTGACCAGCCATGCCGGCCAGACGAGCTTCCAGGCACCGTAGGCCCAGACGACCGTCGCGGTGGCGAGGCGCGTCGTGGTGTCGGCGTCGAGCAACGGATTCACCGCATGGACCACCGTCAGGGGCTCCGCACCCGAACCGAGTGCCTGCGCGCGCAGCAGCAGGAAGGCAACGGCCGGCGGCACGGCACAGGCAAGCGTGGTCATGGCGGCGCCGCGCCACCATGCGAAGCTGCCCCGTTGCACGAGCAGCACGAGAGGCGTGAACACGAGCCAGGGCAGCGCGCTCTCCTTGGCGGCAAACGCGGTGAAGAAGCAGGCGGCAGCGGCAACCCCGGCGCCGATGCGCCGCGACCCCGAGCCCTGCCCGGCCACGGCAGTCAGCAGCGTGCCGCCGAGGCCGCCGGCGAAGGCCAGGATCTCCGCACGTCCGACGACGCTGGCGATCGCCTCGGCATGGAGCGCGTGCACGCCGAAGCATGCGGCCCCGAGCAACCGCGCGCGCCGGGAGAACCCGAGCCAGTGCAACAGCGCCCACACTGCCCCGGTCGCGGCCAGATGCAGCAACACGTCGAGCAAGTGCTGTGCGAGCGCATCATCGCCGAGCGGCACGCCGACGAAGTGCCTGACCAACGCGAAACTCAGCACCGTCACCGGCCGGTACAATCCTGCGCTCGGGGCCGCGCCCTGCCAGTACTCGGCCCCGAAGTAGGCCCCGAGCGGTTGCAGCGTCGCAACCATCGGGTTCGCGCCGCGGTCGTTGCCCTCGACCATCACCAGCACCTTGCCATCCTGGGCGAAGCCGTTGCGCAGCGCCGGCAGGCAGACGAGCAGCGTCGCGAGCAGCAGCAGCGCGAGCTCCAGGGGGGCCCTGGTCGCGAGCGGGCGGAACGCGACGGAACGCGCCACGGCTGCAGTCACGCCAGCGTGACATCAGCCAGGTGCTCGGCACCCGCCCGCCCCGAGACCAGGATCTCCTTGGGGCGATCGTGGCTGATGAACCCGTGCGGGCTCGCGGACAGGCCGTACGCACCGCTCGAGAGCAGCGCGATCACGTCACCGATCCGGAGCTCGGGGAGGCGGACATCCCGGCCGAAGGAATCGAGTGAGGTGCAGAGCGGACCCGTGAGCTGGAACACACCTTCGGGACCCTCCGCCCCCACGACCTTGATCATCCGGTAGTTGCGCGGGGTGACCATCCCGAAGCGGCCGGCTGCGCTCATGTGGAAGTTCATGCCGCCGTCGCACACACAGATCACGGCGCCTCGAGTCTCCTTGCGGTGGATGACCTTGACGAGGAAGCAACCCGCCTCGCCCACGAGGAAGCGCCCCGTTTCGAGCAGGAACCTGGCTTCGCCGAACTTCGGCTCCGCGCGCAGTTCGTCCAGCATCGGATTCGTTGCTGCGGCGAGCTCGCCGAGGCGGACCGGCACGTCCTTGTCGTGATAGGGAATGCCGATCCCCGCACCGAAGACGAGCTTGCGCATCGGCGTCGGGACGCGAGCGGAGAGCCGCCGGAAGATCGTGGCGAAGATGCGGTAGTTCTCGGCAAGGGAATCGACCCGCAGGCACTGCGTGCCCGAGTAGGCGTGGAAGCCGATCAGCCGGATTCCCGGCAAGGCGGCGATCCGTTCCACGGCAGCTTCGGCAACCTCTTCGTCGATTCCGAATTGGGAGGGCTTCCCCGCCATCCAGTCGCCGAAGCCCTTGGGAACCACCGTGGGTGCGACGCGGACGAGCACGTCCTGGACCACGCCGGTCGAGATCGCGACGGCACTCAGATCCTCGGCCTCGCGGATCGACTCCAGCACGACCTCTCCCACGCCCGCGGCACATGCCTCGGCGAGAATGGCCGGAGTCTTCCCCGGGCCGGTGAAGCTCATCCTGGACGCTTCCCAGCCGGATCGCAGGCCGAGACGCAGTTCCCCAGCCGACGAGATGTCGAGCCAGGGGGTCCGGCCGCGCAGCCAGCTCACGATCCCAGGGTTGGGATTGCTCTTGGCCGCGAAGCTGATCTCGAACCGCCCGCCGAATGCTTCCTCGATCTCGCGGATCCGGAGTTCGATCTGGTCCAGGAAGTAGACGAAGCAGGGAGTCCCGAAGGTGGCGGCGACGCGCGCGAGGGTCTCCCTCATCCCTGCTCCCTGGCCACGAAGGCGGTGATGCGCGCCACCGTGTCGAAGTTCTCGAGGGTCACATCGCCAGGGCTGATGTTGAGCCCGGTCTCCTGCTCGACGAAGACCATGAGTTCGACCATGCTCGCCGAGTCGAGCAGGCCGCTGGAGAAGAGCGGAGTGTCCGGACCGAGCGCCTCGGACAGACTGCGGTTCTTCGCGAGAAAAGCGATCAGGTTGGTCGTCGTCAGCGCCATCACGTTTGTCCGGTTCCGCGGTCAATGTGTCCGGATCCGCGTTCCATGGGCACGAGCCCCTCGATGCAGGCCTTCACCACTGCGGGGACATCGATCTTGCCACTTCCGGTCCGCGGCATGTTCCCGGTCCAGACATGGATGCGGCGCGGCACCATGTACTGCGGCATCTCCTTCCTGCAGTGGGCAAGCAGGCCCTCGATGTCTCCCGCACCGTCGCCAACCCAGCTCACTGCCACCTCCACAACCTGTCCCATCATGTCGTCCGCAACGCCGAAGGCGACGGCGCTGGCCACGCGGCCGCTGCCGTGGAGGACGTCTTCGACCTCCGTCGGGCTGATCCTGAACCCGCTGCACTTGATCATGGTGTCCATGCGGTTGACGAACCAGAGGACCCCGTCCTCGTCCATGCGCACGAGATCGCCGCTGTAGACGACCTTCTCGTCGCCGATCAGGTGGCGCAATTGGGGGCACGGCCGGATCTTGGCCGCGGTCGCGTCCGGGTTCCCCCAGTAGCCGAGGCTGATCAGGCTGCCGCGATGCACCAGTTCTCCTTGCTCGCCCGGACCGCAGATGCCCTGCTCCTGGATCAGATAGACCTCGGCTCCCGGGATCGCCTTGCCGATGGCCCCCATCTTGGTCAGGAAGAGTTCGGGCGCGAGATAGGTGGAGCGGAACGCCTCGGTCAGACCGTACATCAGGAAGATGCGCGTCCCCGGGAAGACCCGCGGCATCGCGCGCAGGATGTCCTGGGGGATCTTGCCCCCGGAATTCGTCACGTAGCGCAGGGTGGGTACCGCGGCCGGGGCTGCGAGGAGGTGGCGCACGATCTGGTTCCACAACGGTGGGACGGCCGCCATCCCGGTCACGTCGTGGCGTTGGACAGTGCGGACGATCTCCGCGGGCATCACCACGGGTTGCAGCACCAGCGTCCCGCCGACGAGGAACATCGTGTTCAGCTGATTGAGCCCGTAGTCGAAGCTGAACGGCAGCACACTGAGCACGCGATCGGCGCAGGTGTTCCCCACGTACTCTGCCACGCTCCGCGCACCCTGGAGCAGATTCAGATGCGAGAGCATCACGCCCTTGGGCTTCCCCGTGGAGCCCGAGGTGTAGAGGATCGCCGCGAGGTCCACGTCCAGACCGCGGAAGGCTGGAGGCACGCCTCGAGACGGTACGTCGTCCCAGGAATGGAAGCGGGCATCTCCCGGGGCCTTGCCGCGACCGAGCACGATCTCCAGGCCCGCAGGCAGCATCCCAGCGGATGCCATCTCCTTCGCGCGACGCTCGTCCACGATGGCTGCCTTCGCGCCGCAGTCTGCGAGCACGTATGCCAGTTGCGGCATGGTCCACTGGTAGTGGATGTCCACGAAGACTGCTCCGATCCGCGACACCGCGAAGATCGCGACGACCTCTTCGATGGACTTGAAGAGGTTGACGACGACCCTGTCGCCGCGACGGATGCCCTTGCCGTGCAGCCAGGCGGCCAATGCCTCGACCCGTTGATCCAGTTCGGCGTACGTCAGCTGCTCCGTACCGGCGACGAGCGCAATCGTCGCGTCCCTGACGCCGAGGTTCCGCCGGAGCAGGTCGTGAAAGCAGAATTCGTACACGGCGCTATGCAGCTCCTCCTGGACGGTCCGCGCTCGCCTGTGCCCCACCCGCCGGTTTCTCTCCGGCCGGCTTCATTGCCGTCAGGCGGGGGAACACCTTGGCGGGGACTCCAATCGCGACACCGCCGGGAGGGACGTCGGTGATCACGAGGGTGTTCGCAGAGATCCGCGCGCCATCGCCGATCTGCACCGGGCCCAGGATGCTCGAGTAGCAGCCGATGAAGACATCGTTGCCGATCGTCGGCACTCCGCCGCGCTCCATGTTCGTCCCTATGGTCACTCCGTGCATGAGCCCACAGCGATCACCGAACACGGCCTGCGGGTGGATCGAGATCCCGCCGGGATGGACGATGTGGAAGCCCTTTCCGATCCGGGTATGGCGATCCAGCTCGATCCCGCAGCACATCCCTACGAAGACCTGGGCCAACCCATAGAGCTTCGACGTGAGCCAACGCGTGACCTTGAACCGACGCTTCAGGGACCAGACCCCGAAGTGGAAGACACAGATCGCCCAGAAGGCACGGTTGCGCAGGGATCTCCCGTAGAGAACGTAGTCCTCCTTCAAGCGGCTGCTCATGGTGGGCTCAGGATCAGGAGCTCGGCTCGGCGTCCAGGTGCTCGGCAAGGCTGCAGGCGGACCGCCATCGTCCGGCCCGGGGAAGTTGCGCCACAGCCGGCACGCAGATCGAGTCGTAAGCTACTACACTCTAGCATGTTACGGTGGCGACCCCACCAAAGAGCGGGCTCGGCCGGAGAAGGGGCATCCAATCGTAGCACCCCCATTCCGAGGCGATCAAGGATTCACGGCCCGGCCTGCCGGCGAGCTGCTCCGGGTCCTGCTCGCAACCATCGCCATCCCGCTTGCCCGCACGCACCCAGCTGCACGCCAGCCTGGCGCAACCCGAGCGCTGGTTCTCGGTGCCGTGGCTCCTGCAACGAGCTCGAGTGGCCGCGTTCGCCACGCTCTCGCGCGCATGGCGATCCAGCTCGACGTCGACTAGCAGTCGCGACCGTCAGCGCACGCGCGACGACAGCAAGTGGACGGCTTGCCAAGGAAGCACACGGTCGTCTCTGCGCGCTGCGGCGTTTGTGGGCCGTGAGTCGACTCGGTTAGCATCGCCGCGAGCGAAGGCATGGAATGGACCGCCGCTACTTGATCCCGCTGGTCGTCGCCGTCCTCGTCGCACGGCTCGGGGTGTTGACCAGCGATTGGACGGCGGACACCGGCGCCTACATGCTCGTGGCCCGCTTGTGGGCTGACGGCCAGTTGCCCTACGTGGACGTCTGGGACAACAAGGCACCAGTCATCTACTGGCTCGGACGCATCTACCTGGCCACCGGTGCACCGCGGCTTGCGATGTACTTCGGCGATGTCGCTCTGACGGTGGCGGGCTGCGTCGCTGCCGCCACCTTGTTGCGCCGGTTCGGCGCGCAGGGCCAGGTCGCGTCGGCCGTAGGGAGCCTGGCGTTCGTGGGGTCATTGCCGTTCCATCATTGCCACAACACGGAGATCTACGCCTGCCCCCTGTTCATGATCGGCTTCTGCCTCGCGATTCCGGGGGCCGGGCCGGATTCAGCACGCCGGCGCTGGCTGACGGCGGTGCTCGCCGGAGTCTGCCTCGCCGCTGCCGTCGCGCTTCGCGCGCCCTTGGCGGCGTCGCCGCTGATCGTGATTGTCCTGGCGGGATACTGCGCGGTTCGTGCCGGACGGCCATTCCTGCCCGCGGTGGCGGGTATCGCAATCGGCGGTGGGCTGTTGACGGCGTGGATCCTCGGGCACGCACTCTGGCATCACTACTTCCGGGAGATGCTCGAGGATGTGGTGTTCGAGAACATCGACTATGCAATCGGGAGCCATCGCACCACAACAACCGTGACCAGGGTGCTCGGAGTGTTCCTGGCCCGACTCGACGTCGGGCTGGTCGCTTCCCTGTGCGCAGGGATCGGTGCCGTCCTCGGCCTGCAGCGTCTGCGCGCGACCGTCAGCCTGTCCCCCGGTGTTGCGCTCTGGTTCGCAGCACTTGCGCTCTTTGGGTTGGACGTTGCCGCCACCTTCTACGGCGGGCACCAGTCGGCGCACTACTTCTACCATCTGGGATGGAGTGGAACCTTGCTCCTGGGAGCGGGCTTGATCGTGGGCCTGCCTGCCCTCGCGGCCAGGGAAGCGCTTCCGCTCCTCGGTCCGACACTGGCCGTCTGGTTGCTCACCGTGCTGACCAGCGAGCCGTCACGCACCGGGATCCGCAGCCTCGCGGTGAATGATCCCGTGTCCTCCAGTCGCCGCCTCGAGGCTGCCGCCCGCGAAGTGATCCCCCCACACGAATCGGTCCTGCTCCTGGACGAGTATGCGTGGATCGGGGCCATGGCGCGGCTGCCACACCCGGTTGGCACGAAGCACGCGTTCGCCTCCATGTACGATCTCCGCGCGGCATCGGATCACGGGTCCATGGTCTATGTCGGGTTGGCCGAGCGCCTGCTCTCCGAACTCGATGGCCTGCATCCGCAGTGGCTGCTTCGGGTCGAGGGTTGCTCCAACCGGCTGGATCCCTGGATCCAGCGCAACTACGACCTGAAGCATACGACTCCCGAGTTCGTCACGTTGAGTGGCCCGCGGCGAGTCCTTTTCTACCGGCGCAAGGGCAACTAGGAGTCTGAACGGCCGCGGCCTGCGCGCCACGCCGGATCGGCGCAACGCGCAGGCCGCGTCCTTCGCTCACGCCACAGGGGCGGAGCCACCACGG
>CAZSKV010000456.1:0-2893 GCA_964607495.1 uncultured candidatus Brocadiaceae bacterium | reverse complement strand
GCGGAACGCGCGTCTCTTCGCCCATCTTCGCGCGACCGAATCTATGCAACTCATCCAGAGTTGCCGCCGATTCGGCCGCTCGAACCTGGACAAACATCCGCGCATTGCGCGCGGCGCATCCCGTGACGCAGACTCCTAGATCAGGCGGATCTTCACGGGCGCGCTCTTCGGGCGGGCTGGTGCCACGCGCTCTGGGGGCTGCATCGCCTTGACTGGCGGCTTGTGCGCGCGGTCCGCTGCCGCATCGTCGTCGTCGTCGTCATCGTCCGCGTCGTGTTCGTCCTGGTTGCGGATCGGTTTCGCCTTCTTGGGTGGGGGCACGGCGGCCGGCTCCGGCGCGAGGAGCAGCATCTTGCCAGGGACCTTCTGCGGCTGCGGGCCCGGCCTGGCGTGCGCGTCGTCGCCGCAATGCAGGATCACCGTGCCGCCATGCACGTGGATCACGGTGCCGCCGTGCTCGACCTTGCGCACGTTCGGATCCGCGACCGGCGTGCCGACCCTCTGCGGCGGCGCGATCGCGAGCGATGAGGCGCGCTTGTGCTCCTTCTCGGCCTCCTGGGCGACGGCGGCGAGCTTCTTCTTGACCGCGCCGAGGTCCTCCTCGTAGCGGCGCTTCAGTTCGCGGAGGTCGCCCTCGAGGCGCTCCCTTGCGGCCTTGTGTTCGCCGATCATCCGGCGCAGCTCGTTGGCTTCCCGGGTCTCGCCTTCGAGCTCGCGGCGCATGCGGTCGCGGTCCTGCTGCAGTTTCTCGCGTTCCTCGCGGGCGGCACGCAGGACCTGCTCCAGATCTGCGATCTGGTGGCTCCGCCGGTCGAGCTCGGCAGCGATGCGCTTGACGTCCTGGCGGTCAGGCTCCTTATCCTGGGGAGATGGACTCGCGGCAGGTGCGGCGCAGCTGGCGTCAAGGATCACGAGCAGCGCAGTGATGAGCTTCAACATGTGGGACCTAGTGGGTGTCGGAACCTGGGGAAGCCGAGCAGTCTACGCCTGGCCTGGACCGGCCACAGGAGACCAACATGCCGGTTGAGCGGTTCCTCGGCGCCGCATGGGCCTCGGTGCACGGTCCGGCGGATCCGAAGGCGCTCTGGCTCCATGCCCTCAAGCTCGGCTTCAAGGGCTTCGTCGTCGCGCCAGCGCCCAGGATGATCGACTGGCAGGGCCTGCGGGCCCAGCGGGCCAATCTCCCGGTGGCATTCGCCGGCCTGCGCGTCAGCGGGATCCTCGAAGTCGAGCGTTGCGCCGAGCACGGACTTGGTTCGCGCACCGAGGCCGAGGTGACCGCCGCGATCCATCGGATCGCGGAGGCTGCACGGCTGGCGCGTTCGCTGGGGATCCAGAAACTGATCCTCGAACCGGGCCTCGTCCCGGTGCATGGCGAACCGGGTCCAGTCGATCTGGGCGACCCGCGCCTGCGTTGGAGTGGCGACCAGGCCCAGGCACAGATGGCCCGCCGCCAGGTCGGAGTGGCGCGAGCACTCGACGCGAGCTGTCGCGCGTTCTACCGGCTGCTCAAGGACTTCCCGGACGTCGAGTTCTGCCTTACCCCATCCCGCCACGTGTTCGGCCTCGGAGAGCCCGACGCCCTCGCCCTGCTCTTCGAGGATCTGAAGACATCGCGGCTCCGCTACTGGCACGACGCCGCGATCGCGGGGCGCCGGCAGCAGCTGCTGGGTCTGGATCAGGGCCGTTGGCTCGAAGCGTTCGCCGGCCGGCTTGCGGGTTTCACCCTGGGCGACACTGCGGATGGGATGCTGCACCTGCCTCCGGGTGCGGGAATCGTCGACTTCGGCATCCTGGCGACCTACCGGCGCGCCCAGGGCCGGCCGCAGCCCGTGGTGGTCGAACTCGATCCGATGGTCGATCAGGGCGAGATTCCCGGGGTCCACTCGTTCCTGGCGAAATGGGGGCTCTAGCCCGGGGGTCGGTGCGTAGCGGAGGCCAGTGCTGTGGATTGCCCGCTCACTGGCCGATAGCACTGGCTGCTAGCACACGCTGATGTCGATCGAGCCACTTCCCGTCTCGGACCAAGAGGGCCGCAGCCGCACCGAAGCGCTGCTGCGCACGCTCCATGGCAGCCGGCGCCTGCTGGTGCTCACGCACACCAACCCCGATCCAGACTCGATGGCGAGTGCGATGGGGCTGCGGCTCCTGGTCCAGGAGAAGCTCGGCTTGCCCAGCGTGTTCGGCCTCTCCGGCCAGGTCCTGCGCGCGGAGAACAAGGAGATGGTCCGGGTGCTGCGGTACGACCTGGCGCCGCTCGAGTCCTTGGACCTCGATGCGTTCGACTGCCTGGCTCTGGTCGACACCCAACCCGGCTTCGGTCACACCCACCTGCCCGCCGGCAGAGTCCTCGACGTCGTGATCGACCATCACGTCCCTCCGCCGGCTTCGGCACAACCGGGCCCCACAGTCCGCTTCCACGACGTGCGGACGGAGATCGGGGCGACCAGCAGCATGGTGGCCGGGTACCTGATGGATGCGGGCGTGCACCTGACCCCCGAAGTAGCCACCGGGCTGTTCTACGGCATCAAGACCGACACCGCGGACCTGTCCCGCAACGCGAGCCCGCTGGACAGCCGCGCCTATGAGTTCCTGCTGAGCCGGGTCGACCGCCAGCAGCTGGCCGCGATCCATGCGCCCGATGTGCCGCTCGAGTACTTCCAAGCCTTGCGCGCGGCCTTGAACAACATCCGGATCTACGGCGATGTGGTGCTCTGCACCTTGGGCCGGACCACGAATCCCGAGATGGTGGCCGAGGTCGCCGACCTGTTGAAGCGTCTCGAGGGCAAGCGCGCGGTGTTCTGCGGTGGCCTGGTCGGCGATCGCTATCAGGTGTCCGTGCGCACCGAGCCGGATGGGATCGATGCCTACACGCTGATCCGCGGCGCGCTCG
>CAZSKV010000455.1:0-5701 GCA_964607495.1 uncultured candidatus Brocadiaceae bacterium | reverse complement strand
ACGGCAGCGGCAGCAGCCGGATGAGCGCCCGCAACCGTGGCGTCGCGGACGCGCTGGCCGCACGCGGACTGGGCACCCTGCTCTTCGACCTGCTGACCGGGAACGAAGGGCGGATCCGCAGCTTCGTCTTCGACATCGAACTCCTGGCCGAACGGCTCGTGCGGGCGACGCACTGGGCCCGCCGTGAGCCGGCTACGCGGGACCTGCCGCTCGCATACTTCGGCGCCAGCACGGGCGCGGCTGCGGCCCTGATCGCCGCGGCCGGGGATCCGGAGATCGCGGCCGTGGTCTCGCGTGGGGGTCGCGTCGATCTCGCGCAGCGGGTCCTGTCCCAGGTCGATGCCCCGACGCTGCTGATCGTGGGGGAACTCGATCACGACGTGTTGGAGCTGAACCGCGCGGCATTCGCGGTGATCCCGGCCGAGAAGCAGCTCGCGATCGTGCGCGGCGCTTCGCACCTCTTCGAGGAGCCCGGATGTCTCGAGCAAGTCGCGCAACTCGCCGGCGACTGGATCGAGCGCCACCTCGTGCGCGTGGAGCACGGAGAACGCGCCGATGTTCGCTGACCGCGTCGATGCCGGCAGGCGCCTGGCCAAGGCCCTGGCGCGCTTCTCCGGCCAGAACCCGCTCGTGCTCGCGCTGCCGCGCGGCGGCGTGCCGGTCGGCTACGAGGTCGCGACGGCCCTCGGCGGCCAACTCGACGTATTGCTCGTGCGCAAGGTCGGTGCGCCCGGCCAGCCCGAACTCGCGATCGGGGCCATCGTCGACGGGGAGTCCATCGACGTCGTGCTGGATCACGAGCGGATCGCCGCGCTCGGGGTGCCGGAGAGCCTCGTGGCCCAGCAGGTGCGCAACGCGACCGATGAGCTGCGCCGCCGCGAGACCCTCTATCGCGGCTCACGGCCCTGGATCCCGGTCGAAGGCCGGCTCGTGCTCGTGGTCGACGATGGGATCGCGACCGGGGCGTCGGTGCGCGCGGCCTTGCAGCGGCTCGCCCGCCTGCACCCGCAGCAACTCGTGCTCGCGGTGCCGGTGGCCCCCCCCGATTCGCTCGTCATGCTGCGGCCGTACTGCAACCTGATCGTGTGTCTGGCCGAGCCGCCGTACTTCCACGCGGTCGGCCAGTTCTACGACCACTTCGACCAGGTCAGCGACCAGCAGGTCATGGACCTGCTGAAGCAGATGCCAGTCACCAGGTCGCGGTGATCCGGCCGCTGCTGCGACGACAGCCCGGCTCAGCGGCTCGTCGGCTTCGGCGGCCCGAGTTCCGCCGCCAGCACCCAGATCCTGAGCTTCTTGGCCGGGTCGGACGGGTTCACGGCCTGCAGGCTCACGATGCCCGCGCATGCGGTCAGCGGCCGCTGCGGATCGGTGACTGCGAGCTCGCAACGCAGCGCCGGCGTGTCGTTGGCGGTCAGGTCGATCGGCACCATGAATCCCGGCCACGGTTCGGCCGTCTCGCGCAACACCGTGGCTGCGGGCCGGGCTGCGGCGAAGCGCGGATGGATGCCGAGCGTGATCGCGAAGCCCGCGAACAGGACCGCGAGCGGCGAGGGTGTGTCGACCACGGCCCACAGGATCTCGGCCAGCGCGCTCTCTTCCTGCACGATCGCGAGGAAGCTCCAGAGCGCCACGTAGCCGACGACGTGGTGTTCGAACTCCTCCTTGCTCAGCCGCTGCTCGGCCGTCTCGGTGCCGAAGTCGAGCTTCTCGCGGATGCCGATCGCGCTGGTCCTTGCGAAGCCGTAGCGCAGGAAGGTCTCGTGCAGCTGGATCGACGAGACCTTGGTCTGCGGCTTGGCTTCGGTCCCGTACGGTCCGCTGATCAGCAGCTCGGCCTCCGTCAGTGGACTCAGGAGTGACATCTCGCGGCCACTGCCGAGCTTGATCTGCACCGGTCTGGGCAGATGGACCATGCCGCCGCGCATCGGCTTGGCGACCGTGAGGGTCAGCAGCCACTGCTTGCGGGCGCCGCCCTGGTCGAGCTCCACCGCGAAACAGACCCGGTCGCCCGGCGTGAGCTCGCCCGCGGTGCGCGCCGCGATGCCGCTGGTCGGGATCTTCAGCTGCCCGGCGGCGGTCTGCGTCGCGGGCAGGAGCTCGCCCTGCGGGTGCCACGAGAACTCGGGCGGCGGACCAAAGCTGCCGGAGGCACAGGCTGCCAGCAGCACCATGGGTGCAGACACGAACGTGCGCATCGCGGGCCGTGAGCCTACTTCAGTTCTGGCAGGTCGGGCACCAGCAGGTCGCGCGACCGCCGAGCTGCACCTCCCGCACCGGCGTCGCACAGACGCGGCAGGGCGCGCCGGCGCGGCCGTAGACGCGCAGCTCCTGCTGGAACCAACCTTCCTCCGCGTCGGCGCCGATGTAGTCGCGCAGCGTGGTGCCGCCGCAAGCGATCGCCGCGTACAGGACTTCGCGCACGCCCGCAGCGAGCTGCTCGCACTCGCGCCGCGTCAAGCGGCCCGCACGCCGGCGCGGGGCGATGCCGGCGCGGAACAGCGCCTCGTTCGCATAGATATTGCCGACGCCTACGACCTGCCGCGAGTCCATCAACAGGGTCTTGATCGGGCACGACTTCCGCCGCGTCACGCGCCACAGGTAGGCGCCGTCGAACGCGCTCCCGAGCGGCTCGGGGCCGAGGTTCCGCAGCAGGCGGTGCGTCGCGAGCCCCGCGGTCGCGACCACGTCGAGGACGCCGAAGCGCCGCGCGTCGACGTAGCGCAGTACCCGGTCGCCGAAGTGCATCCGCCAGTGTTCGTGCTTCTGCCAGGCCGCATCGGGCCGGCCGAGGAAGAGCCGGCCGCTCATGCCCAGGTGTACGAGGGCCGTGCGGTCGCCGAACGCGAGCAGCAGGTACTTGCCGCGGCGGTGGACGGACTCGAGCGGCTGCCCGCCGAGCTCGGCGACCGCCTGGCCGGGGATCGGCCAGCGCAGGTCGCGGCGGCGCAGCGTCGTGCGCTCGAGCCTCAGGCCGCGCAGGTGGCGCTGCAGGCCGCTGCGCACGGTCTCGACCTCGGGGAGTTCCGGCATGGCAGTGGCAGGTGTACCTTCCCGCCCCGTCCGCAGTGAGTCATCTCCCGCAGCAGTCCCTGGTCGCCCTCCTGGCGGCGCTCCCGGTCTTCGCCCAGACGGCGACGGAGCAGGCGTTCCTGCGCGGGCTGGCCCGGATCGAAGCCGTCGCCCGCACCGGAGCCAGCGAGACCGCGCTCGTGAACCTGCTCGAACTGCTGCAGGACCACGCCGATGCCGACTACGCGCGCCACCGGCGGCTCGAGATCGAGACCCTGCACAAGCTCTGCGCGTTCCGCATGCGCCTGCGGACCCCGGCCCTGCGGGAACTCCTGGGGGGCGAGATCCTCGCCGCGGACGTTTCGAGCGGCCTGGTGAAGCTCCGCTACACCAAGGGCAACCTGGCCGAGTGGACCAAGGTCGGCGACCACTGGGTGTTCGATGCGCGCTTCTGCGGTCCGCACGCGCTCGAAATCAAGGGCGGCGCCTACACGGCGACCGGCGGCGAACCGGGGGCGGCGGCGCTCCTGCTCGCCTGCGTCGAGGACACGCGGGAGCTGCGGCTCTCGTGCGGGCTCGAGGGCGTGCGCGGCCCCTGGCTCGAACGCAAGCAGGCCCCGGGGACGACGAAGCTCGCGGTGGCCGAGTCCAGCCCGTGCCGCTCGGGCCGGCCCTACAAGCTGCGCCTCCAGGTCGGCGAGACCACGCTCAAGGTGTCCTGGAACGGCGGCGCGCCGTTCCTGGTCGCCAACAAGGAGCGCGGCGAATGGGGCCGGCTGGGCTTCGGCCGGATCGAGTTCGACGAGGTCACGGTCGAGGGCAAGGTGGAACCCGCATGGCTGCAGGAGAAGCTCGACTACGCGACGAGCGACCAGCTGCGGGAGTTCGAGAAGAGTTACGACCCGCGCCGCGCGCTGCCAGCGTGGCTCTACGTACGCAACTACGTGCGCGACACCGAGCGCGAGCGCGCCGAGGCCTGGCCCGATGCGCTCGACGAGGTGCAGGCGCAGATCGTGCGCGAGGCCGAACGCGCGTTCGCGCGGCGCGAGTACGAGAATGGCCTGCGCTTCGTGGCGAGCTACTCGCCCGCCGAGGTGCCGCTGGCGACCCTCACAGCGATGCGGCTCGGTTTCCTGACAGCGCTCGAACGCTACGAGGAGGCGGAAGCGACCGTGCGCGAGCTCGAGCGGCTCGCGCCCGATTGCGCGCTGGTCCAGGCGCTGACCGCCGAACTATGGATCGCGACCGGCCGCGGCAGTGCTGCCCTGAAGCTGGCCGAGCCGCTGGTCGCGAAGTGGCCGCTCTCCGAGCGCTACGCGCTCGCCCTGGCACTCGCGCGCATGGTCCGCGGCGAGCTCGCACTCGCCAAGCGCGCGGTCGACGATGCGCACGCCCGCGGCGTCGCCGGGCCCGATCTCGAGGCCCTGAACCGCACGCTGGTCAAGGCGCTGCGCGGCCCGGAGTGGACCGGCGAGCACGCGCATCGCACCACGCACTACGAGGTGCGCACGGACATCGACCCCAGGCTCTGCGTGCAGGCCACGCAGCTGCTCGAGAGCGCGTTCGCCGAGTTCGCGCGGCAGCACGGCACGCCGCCGGTCTCCAGCGTGCCGCACAAGGTGTTCCTGTTCCGTGGTCCCGAGAGCTTCCATCGCCACATCGAGCAGCTCTGGGGCAAGCGCATCTGCCCGAACGTCGCCGGCGTCTATCACCCGCTGCTCAAGCAACTGCTGATCTGGAACCTGCCGCGCCGCGACGAGATGTTCGCGACGATCCGCCACGAAGCGTTCCACCAGTATCTCGACCGCATGATGCCGACGCCGCCGATCTGGCTCGACGAAGGCCTCGCCGTGCACCACGAGCACGCGCTCGCCCCCGGCGAGCCCGAGCCGAAGAGCCTCGCCGTGCTGCGCAAGCAGGGCCTGAAGCCCCTCGCCGGGTTCGTGCTGCAGAGCCCCGAGGCCTTCTACAACGACGGGGAGCGCAACTACGCGCAGGCCTGGGCCTTCGTCGCGTTCCTGCTGCGCAAGGAGCAACGCAAGTACTTCGATCTGCTGTGGAAGGAGCTGGCCGCCGGCGCGCTGCCCGAACCGGCGGTGCGCAAGGCGTTCGCCGGCGTCGACTGGCAGCAGCTCGACCGGGAGCTGCTGGTGTTCGTGCAGGGGTTGCGCTGAGGCGGACTCAGGTCAGACCCAGGAAATGCCTGCAGAGCCAGGAGACCTTTGCCGCTCCGGGTGCCTGTCCGGATTCGGTCATCAGGACCTCAGCGGCCTGCCGCAACGTCTTCGCGTCGTCGAGGAGTGCCGCAAGTCGGCAGACGAAGAAGGCTGCCCCCCGGCGGGCAGCGGGTCGGTCCTGCGAGTGCATCAGGAGCTCGTGCGCGAGTCCGAGCTCGGTGCTCGCAGCGCCACGATGCGCCTCGAACCACCGCTGCTCGGCGGGGAAGCACTCGCGGATCCCGGCATAGGAGCTGGCGTTCACGACCCGCAGCGGACCGATCGCCAGCTCCGCCCTGCCACACGCCAGCAGCGCCCGGTCTGCGTCACACTCGGCGCGCATCTGCGGGAGCAGGTAGCGGATCCAGGTCAGGATGTGATGCGTCCTCCAGGGATCCGCCGCCTGCGGGGAGGCGATGCAGTCGCCGAGCGCGGCCAGCCGGCTCTGTCGCGCTGCCTGCTCCATGTGCATC